>NZ_RZRK01000188.1:0-8923 GCF_003997835.1 Mesorhizobium sp. M7A.F.Ca.CA.004.12.1.1 | reverse complement strand
GGCCGCGCGTGCCGCGGGCGTGAGCTTTGCGCTTCGTCAGAAGTGCCTCGAGCGTGACGACGATAATTGACCAGCCATATGGAACGCATTCGCCCAGTTATCCAAAGCGTGGATACCTTTCATCTAAACAAAGGATTTTACCGTTTTTGCTGCAGGTCCCATAGAAGCGCTTCAAGTTGGAAAGATAGGTAGTTCCGATGGTTGCGTTGGATCTGAGGAGCATCATCTGGTGTGCGGGGCGTACAAAGTCAGTCGCATCTGCATTGCGGCTTGGTCTTTCGGCGGTCCCCACAAGTTACGCCCCGTTGGCGCGACGCCAATTATTTAATCAATGCTTGGACATTTATCTCAACCAGACAGCTACAAGGTGAGGTCTTCCATGCGTCCGAATGTCGAGTGGAAGTTGTGCTGGGAAAATGAGCTGCAACTGGCCGACCATGTCGAACTCTCCGACTTTTTTCGAAAGACCTATGGACGGACTGGCGCCTTCAACGCGGAGCCATTCGAAGGCGGCCGCAGTTGGGCCGGCGCGAGGCCGGAATTCCGCGCAATCGGCTACGACGCGCATGGGGTAGCGGCTCACATCGGCATGCTGCGGCGCTTCATCAAAGTTGGCGAGGTCGACTTGATCGTCGCTGAATTGGGCCTGTACGCGGTTCGTCCGGATCTTGAAGGGCTCGGAATCGGTTTTTCGATGCGCGTGGCGTACCCAGTGCTCCATCAGTTGGGTGTTCCATTCGCTTTCGGCACGGTTCGGCACGCGCTGCGAAACCATGTCGAAAGATTCTGCAGAGCCGGCCTCGCGAACATTGTGTCGGGCGTTCGCGTACGGTCGACCCGTCCAGATGTGCATCCCGACCTGCCGCCCACGCGCCTGGAAGACGTACTCGTGTTGGTTTCGCCGATCGGACGCTCGATGGACGAGTGGCCGTCTGGTACCCTGATCGACCGGAACGGTCCGGAACTATGAAGCCTCTGGACTACATATGCGAAGGGCAGAGTGACAATGCCGATCGCATTGCAGAGCGCAGCGTCTATCTGACGTTTGACGACGGTCCCAATTCATTTTTCACACCGCAGATACTCAATGTGCTGGCGCAACATCAGGTGCCGGCGACCTTCTTCGTTGTTGGGGCCTACGCGGCCGACGAGCCGGAACTCGTTCGCCGAATTATTACAGACGGCCACGGTATAGCCAACCACACGATGACTCATCCGGACCTAGCTAAATGCGGGTCCGTCGAAGTCGACTGCCAGATAGTTGAGGCAAACAGAGTCATAGGGATGGCTTGCCCGCAGGCCATGGTTCGGTACTTTCGTGCACCCTATGGCATCTGGACCGAAGAAGTAATCGCTGCATTAGCGGGTGAGGCATTGGCGCCCGTCCATTGGTCCATTGATCCACGCGACTGGTCTCGCCCCGGCGTTGACGCCATCGTCGACAGAGTGCTCGCCGATATCCGGCCGGGCGCAATCGTGCTGTTGCACGACGGGTGCGCTCCCGACGAATTGCAACCAGGCAATCAAGCCAGTCTGCGCGACCAGACGGTGACAGCGTTGTCACGCCTAATTCCAGAATTGCACGGCCGCGGATTTGTAATCCGATCACTTCCTCAACATCCCTGAACAAACAGAGATCCTATGGACCTTCTCACCACAGCCAGTACTGTTGCCGTTTCGTCTTATGCGGTGCTCTCGACTGTTTACAGAGGCATGCAAGCGGTCTACTCCCAACCGGAAAATGTTACGCCGCCGTCGGAAAGCTTGTTCGGATCCGACCGTTGGCCGAGCGTGGATGTCATTATCCCCTGCTACAATGAGGACCCGCGCACACTCGCGGCGTGTTTAGCTTCCATTGCAAATCAAGATTACTCCGGAACATTTCAGGTCTATCTGGTTGACGACGGTTCTGGAAATCGTAATGCCGTCATCCCGGTACATCACGCCTACGAGGGCGACCCGAGATTCAATTTCATTCTGCTCCGCGAAAATGTTGGCAAACGCAAGGCGCAGATCGCCGCCATCCGCCGCTCATCTGGAGATTTCGTGCTCAGCGTCGACTCTGACACGACACTTGCGTCCGACGTCATCACGAAGCTTGCAGTAAAAATGCGGGATTCCATGGTCGGAGCGGCCATGGGCCAGCTGACGGCATACAACCGCAGCGACACTTGGTTGACCCGATTGATCGATATGGAATACTGGCTGGCTTGCAATGAGGAGCGCGCGGCGCAAGGTCGCTTTGGTGCGGTCATGTGCTGCTGCGGCCCATGTGCAATGTACCGCCGGTCTTGTCTCCTTTCTCTGCTGGATCAATACGAGACGCAGCTGTTCAGGGGGAAACCAAGCGACTTCGGTGAAGACCGTCATCTTACGATCCTCATGCTGAAAGCAGGCTTTCGAACCGAGTACGTTCCAGGTGCCGTCGCGGCGACAGTCGTTCCGGACAAGATGGGACCTTATTTGCGCCAACAACTCCGCTGGGCACGAAGCACTTTCCGGGACACGATGCTTGCGCGAGGTCTACTGCGTGGCCTGGATCGCTATCTAACTTTGGATGTGATGGGAGAGAATCTCGGCCCATTGTTGCTCGGCATCGCGGTAGTAACGGCGCTCGGTGAGTTACTATTTTCACATACAGTAAATTGGTGGACGGTGCTGGCTATTGTCACGATGACCATAATCAGATCTACGGTGTTATCTTTCCGCACTCGGCAGCTTCGATTCATCGGCTATTCAATGCACGCGTTAATCAGGATATTCCTGTTGATCCCCTTGAAGGCTTACGCCCTGTGTACATTGAGCAATAGCGATTGGCTGTCGCGTAAAAGTGTTCCCCTGCCCAACAGCAGCACAAAGGAAATCACAAGCGCGATGCCGCTTGGCGGAGCAAATGCTGCGGGCAATTCTGGAATTGCGGAGTCACTTCATACTGCAGATCTTTCGCTCACAGCTAGTGAAGTCTGACGGCCTTGCAGCGCCGAGTGACCGAGTAAGTTGTGTCAGTCGACACGGGGTGAAGCTTGTCGAGTTACCTATGATCAGAACGGGGACTATGTGGAAGCGACACGTGGCATCTTGACGTTATTCTTTGGCGGAAGCGATACACACGTCGCTCCGGCCGCGACTTTCCAAAGGTGTCATCTCAAGGCGGTGGCCTGCTCTGAACCAGAATTCGCAAGTAAGCTGCCGGTGGCCAATCGGACTCATTCCGCTTGAGATAGACGCATGTCCAATGTAGCAATCGACCTTACCGGCGTAACCAAATTATTCGGAAACAAGCTCGTTGTGGACGGGCTGTCCTTCACCGTTGCATCGGGAGAGTGCTTCGGTCTGCTGGGGCCTAACGGCGCAGGCAAGAGCACGATTGCGCGTATGCTCCTCGGTATGACCCGGCCTGACGCGGGTGATATAACAGTCCTCGGTCTACCAGTGCCGGCACGCAGCCGCTTGGCCCGCAAGGGCATAGGCGTGGTCCCGCAGTTCGACAATCTCGACCTGGAATTTACGGTACGTGAGAACCTGTTGGTGTTCGGGCGCTACTTCGGCATGAGTACAAGAGAGATCAACGCCGTCATCCCACGGCTGCTCGAGTTCGCTCGCCTTGAGAGCAAGGCGGATTCACGTGTCGGCCTGCTATCCGGCGGGATGAAGCGGCGCCTGACGCTGGCACGTGCTCTGATCAACGACCCCCAGTTGCTTGTGATGGATGAGCCCACGACCGGCCTCGACCCGCATGCCCGCCATCTGATCTGGGAGCGACTTCGTTTCCTGCTGGCGAGCGGAAAAACGATCATTTTGACCACCCATTTCATGGAAGAGGCTGAGCGGCTTTGTGATCGGCTGTGTGTTCTCGAGCGGGGACGCAAGATCGCCGAGGGCAGTCCTCATGCGCTGATCGACGAGTACATTGGGTGCAACGTGATCGAGATCTTCGGCGGTAATCCACAGGAGCTGATTTCGCTGATCAGACCGTACGTTCAGCGTGTCGAGGTAAGCGGCGAGACGCTCTTTTGCTATGCGCCTGAGCCGGAGGATGTGCGCATCCAGCTTCGCGGTCGAGCGGGTCTGCGTATTCTAGAGCGTCCACCCAGTCTGGAGGACGTTTTCTTGCGGTTAACCGGACGTGAGATGGAGAAGTGAGCAATGGGTGAACGTTTTGCGGCCGCTCTACCCGCCAACGCCTGGAACTGGATGGCGGTGTGGCGCCGCAATCATCTGGCATGGAAGAAGGTGGCATTTGCTTCAATGCTCGGCACCCTTGCTGATCCGATGATTTACCTTTTCGGGCTCGGCACTGGCCTTGGACTGTTGGTAGGCCGCATCGAAGGTGCATCCTACATCGCCTTTCTGGCAGCCGGCATGGTTGCGACGAGCGCGATGACAGCATCAACCTTCGAAACAATTTACGCGGTTTTCGGTCGAATGCGCGATCAGGGCACTTGGGAAGCAATCCTGCACACACAACTTACCCTCGGCGACATCGTTCTCGGTGAATTGACCTGGGCAGCCACAAAGGCTTTTCTGGCCGGTACGACAATTGCGATTGTTGCGGCCGCGCTAGGTTATGCCGCGTGGACGTCGGTTCTCTACGTGCTACCGGTCGTCGCTCTCACCGGATTCGCCTTTGCGAGCCTGGCCATGCTCGTCATCGCGCTCGCGCCCAGTTATCACTATTTTATTTTCTATCAGACGCTTGTCATCACACCCATGCTGTTCCTTTCGGGCGCGGTTTTTCCAGTCGGCCAATTGCCAGGAGTGTTTCAGCAGATTGCGGCCTTCTCGCCCCTGGCGAATTCTATCGAGCTAATCCGTCCGGTGATGCTCGGCCGCCTGGGCGACAATGTAGGGCTGCATATAGGCGCACTTTGCATGTTCGCTGTATTGCCTTTTTTTCTGTCGGCTGGACTGTTTCATCGACGACTAATGCGTTGACGCTTGCTTACACCCATTAACCAGAAGGAGGTCCGCAATGCCGGATGCAAACTGCCCACAGCGGCCCGGAGGCATGCGTATGCTAGGAATCGCGAGTGGTACAACGCCGAAGCCGGGCGCCACCCAGCCGCTGCAGGCACCCGCCCAGCTTCGCGACCACACCTCGAAGAACAGGCTGGATGGTGAGGCGCGGACCCACCCGGAGCGTTCAATCGATAGCAGCCAAGCTTCTTGTGCGCGTCCACAGACCGTCGCGGCCATTATTTAGTTGGATACACATGCAATGACCCACAACGAAGCAACTCCTGAGCCTTTTGTGATCCTTGCTATGCCAAGGACCGGAACACACTATTTAGAAGAATTGCTAAACGAGCATCCGACCGTTTTGAGTAACGGTGAGTTGCTAAACGAATATGATCCCAATTGGCCCAGCACTGATCGCCTGCTAGGCACGGATCGCGAGCTTCTTGAGCTTGCCTATGTGCGCTGCCCTATGCGCGACTACAAGAATGTGACGCATCTTGGATGCAAGATCAATGAACCTCAGTTTCGCGAGCGTCCCGCATTCTTTGCGGAACTGGCTCGTTGGCCAGCACTCAAGGTCATCCTTGTTGTTCGCCGAAACGTATTGGAATCGCTCCGATCCTTTGTGCAGGCCAGGGAAAGCGGTCACTGGCTGAAGTTCAGCTGGGACAACGATACCGCTCGGCCACCGAGCGTCAGGTTGTCAATCGCCGACTGTGAGGCTTATTTCAAAGCCGCCGACGATTTTCACGCTCGCGTTATGGACTCCTTCACGTCGACCAACCTGCTTGTAATGGAATACGAGAGCCTACTTCACGAACCTGCCCAATGCCTGGGAGCGGTTTGGGATTTCCTGGGCGTTCCAGCGCTTGAGCCATCAGATAACGCCATCCTGCAGCGCCAGGAAACGCGACCGCTGGATCAAACGGTGGAGAACTTTGACGAGTTGCGGATTCACTTCGCACGGGGACCTTATTCAAGATTTTTTGACCTCGGAGATTCAATGCGCTCCTACGCTTAATCGCTTGTACCGCGTGCTCTGATGGGCGTGTAGGATATCCTGCAGTTTGCGCGCATTCCGTCGCAAAACTGACAAACCAAAGTCACCAAGACGACAGAGATATCGGCCGGCAGTCGATCTGCGGCAGACATCAAAGACACGGCCGCAAGGCGACCTGGTCAATTCCCTCTCTGGCGAAGCACTTCTTCAGACGCGATCTTTGGCGAGCCTTGAGTGCAAATTCCGGCAAAGGTGGAGGGTTCCAGTGCGCAACCCGCACCAATCTCGCTGGACGGGACAGGCCTCCAGTTGGCACGGCGCTTGCTCCGAGATGACAGCAGCGCTCGACCGGAGCGCAGCATGGGAGAAGGAGGAGCCCCCACCCCGATCCGGTCAGGGAGAGAGAAACGGTGTTGGTTCCAAGAGTCCCCCGCGCGATCGCAGCGCCCCGCAAGCCCCATTTTGCCCGGACCTACGTGCAGGTGCTTGCCGCCATAGTCCTGGGAGCCGCAATTGGCTACCTCTATCCGGAAACCGGCCAGAGCCTGAAGCCGCTCGGCGATGCCTTCATCAAAGTCGTCAAGATGATTATCGCACCTGTCATCTTCCTGACAATTGCGACCGGCATTGCCGGCATGAGCGATCTGCAGAAGGTCGGCCGAGTTGCCGCCAAGGCGATGGTTTATTTCCTCACCTTCTCGACACTTGCACTCGTTGTCGGACTGATTGTCGCGAATATCGTTCAACCTGGCGCCGGCCTCAACATCGATCCGGCCTCGCTCGATGTCCAAGCCGTTAAGGGCTATGTGGCCACGGCTCACGAGCAGTCCGTGACCAGCTTCCTGATGAACATCATCCCGTCAACGATTGCCAGTGCCTTCGCGGAAGGCGACATCCTGCAAGTCCTGTTCTTCTCGGTCCTGTTCGGCATTGCTTTGGCGATGACCGGAGAGACGAGCAGGCCGGTCGTTACCTTTCTCCAGGCGCTTACCGCCCCCATTTTTAAGCTCGTCGGCATTCTGATGAAGGCTGCACCCATCGGCGCCTTCGGCGCAATGGCCTTTACGATCGGCAAATACGGAATCGGTTCGGTGGCCAACCTCGCGATACTGGTCGCGACGTTCTATCTTACCGCCTTCCTCTTCGTGTTCGGGGTTCTCGGCGCGGTCTGCCGCTACAACGGCTTCTCGATCTTTTCTCTCGTCCGCTACATCAAGGACGAGCTGCTGCTTGTCCTGGCAACGTCCTCCTCGGAGGCCGCGCTGCCCTCGCTAATGGAGAAGATGGAGAAGGCCGGCGCCGCCCGTTCGGTCGTAAGTCTCGTCATCCCTACTGGATACTCATTCAATCTGGACGGTACCAATATCTACATGACGATCGCCGCCCTCTTCATCGCCCAGGCGACGAACACAGATTTGTCAATTGCCGATCAGATCCTCCTGCTGCTAATTGCGATGCTTTCCTCGAAGGGTGCGGCAGGCGTCACCGGCGCCGGCTTCATCACATTGGCCGCTACTCTCTCTGTCGTGCCGAGTGTTCCCGTTGCCGGAATGGCTCTAATTCTTGGCGTGGACCGCTTCATGTCGGAATGCCGCGCGCTGACGAATTTAGTCGGTAATGCGGTGGCATCGCTCGTTGTCGCTCGCTGGGAAGGCGAATTGGACCAGTCACGGATGGAAACCGCTTTCCGCGGTTAGGGTTACATCAAACTGGCTCCCCGCAAGCAAGATCGCAACAGCGCGACGTGTAAGTAGCGGCCTTGACACAACAGTCGAATTGCCAGCCTCCAAAGAGCGCTGGAAATAGAGTACTAACGCAGTGAGTAATACAACACCATGAAGCCCCTAAGCAAACGAACGGTTCACGGAGACTCATCTGGGTGCGCATGGAGCGCTGTTCGTCGAATGCGCTATCCGCGGGGTGGGGGAACTATTTCAGCTTGCCGCCCCAAGCCGTCGCGGGAGCGCACCGGATGATGGAGGACCGGCCGATCAGAATCGCTAGGGGAAAGCGCGTCACAATAGCCGATCTCGCCCGCGAAGCCGGAGTCAGCGTAGCAACAGTCGATCGGGTTCTGAACGTCCGCCTTCCGGTGCGAGAGGAGACCGCCCAGCGGGTCCATGCGGCCGCGCACGCGATCGGCTATCATGCTGCCGGTCTCATCAAACAGCGCTTGCAGCAGCACCTGCCGCACTACAAGCTGGGCTTCATCTTGAGAAAACCTACCCACGATTTCTACCAAGATTTCGCTCGCAAGATCGAAGAGTCGGTCAGTATGGCTAAATCCTTCCACGGCCTTCCGATCATCGAGTTCGCGCAGTCACATTTGCCGCGTGACCTGCTCCCGCTTCTTAAGGACCTTGGGAGCCGCTGCCAGGCGATCGCCATGGTGGCGGCCGATCACCCGAAAATCACAGCATCAGTCGAGGAGCTCAAGGCGAAAGGTATCCCGGTATTTTCGCTGCTATCCGACTTCGCCGATGGCGTGCGCGAGGGCTACATCGGCCTCAACAACAGCAAGGTCGGACGGACTGCCGCTTGGGTGTTTTCCAAGGCCGCAAAACGGCCCGGCAAGGTGGCGGTGTTTGTCGGAAGCCATCGCTTCCAGGCGCATGCGACGCGGGAAACGGCCTTTCGTGCGTATTTTCGTGAGAACGCGCCAAAATTCGAGGTGCTTGATGCGCTCGTGAACCTTGATGAACGGCAGCTCACTTACGAAAAATTGCTGGATCTTATGCAGCGGGAACCAGAGCTCGTCGGCTTCTATATGGCCGGCGGGGGGATAGAGGGGGCAATTTCCGCGCTCCGAGAAGAGGGGAGCGGTCAGGATCTCGTCGCGATCGTGAGTGAAATGACGCCGCAGTCACGTGGGGCGCTTGCGGATGACATCTTGACGATGGCGGTCGGCACGCCAATGCGCCGACTTTGCCAGGAGCTGATAATGGCAATGGAGCGGGCCATCAA
>NZ_RZRK01000187.1:0-8924 GCF_003997835.1 Mesorhizobium sp. M7A.F.Ca.CA.004.12.1.1 | reverse complement strand
TCTTGCGACCTTCGAAGTCCCGGTCCCCACGCCGGAGTTCAAGATATCGGCGATGTGGCATCCGCGAATGGACGCCGACCCGGCCCATCGCTGGCTTCGCGATACTGTGATGGCCGTGTGCCGGGCAGCGTATCCGAGACGGTGAGGTCACGTCGTCATGCATACCGGCATCGGCAGCGCTTTGGGTACGCGAGCCCTGGAGCCGGTCATGAAGTTCTGTTTCTTTCACGCTGATTCGTAAGGGATTTCAATCATCATCCCATCATAGGCTGGTTCGACATTGGCTGGTGTCTCGGCCACCACCGTTGCGTAGTCGAGCGGCACGTGCATATGCGTCAGCACCGCATGTATCGGCGCCAGCCGCTCGATCCAATCAAGCGCTTCGCCAAGGGACAGGTGACTAGGATGTGTCCGGTATTGCAGCGCGTCGATGATCAGCACGTCGAGGGCGCGCAGCCGTTCGGCGGTGGGTTCCGGAAAGTCGCTGATGTCGGGGCAATAGGCGAGGCCGCCGATGCGGAAACCGAGCGATACGATGTCGCCGTGGATCTGCGGCAGCGGCTCGAGGGTGAGGGTACCCCCCTCTCCTTCGATGACCACCGGCCTGGTGTGGTCGATGAGATGCGGCCTGACGATCGGCGGATAGGAACTGCCTTGCGGCGTCTCGAAACAGTATCCGAACGCTTCCCGCAGCCGAAGCATCGTCGCCCTGTCGGCATGAACGTCGATCAGCTGGCGCTGATCGAGAACGAAGCCGCGCAGATCGTCGATGCCATGGATATGGTCGGCATGCGGGTGGGTATAGACGACCGAATCGATACGTTTAACGCCGGCCAGCAGCATCTGCTGCCGAAAATCCGGCCCCGTGTCGATGACCACAGTCGTGCGGCCGCCATTCGACGCGATCCGCTCGACGAGTGCGGCGGCACGCGTGCGCCGGTTCTTCGGGTTGTCGGGGTCGCAATTGCCCCAGTCGCCGGTGATGCGCGGCGTACCCGGCGACGAGCCGCAGCCGAGAATGGTGAGGCGCAGCCGGTCGGTCATCGTTCAGGCGCTTTGCTCTACAGGCCGCGGCATCTTGCCGAACAGCCGGAAGAAATTATCCGTCGTCAGATCGGCGATTTCAGCTTCGCTGACGCCGATGGTTTCGGCCAGCACCTTGGCGGTATGGGCGACATAGGCCGGCTCGTTGCGTTTGCCGCGAAACGGCACGGGCGCCAGGTAGGGCGCGTCGGTTTCGACCAGCAGGCGGTCATGCGGCACATCGGCGGCAATGGCGCGCAACTCAGCCGAATTCTTGAAGGTCAGGATACCCGAGAACGACACGTAGCCGCCGAGAGCGACGCCAATTTCGGCGAGCCTATGTCCGGAAGAAAAGCAATGCAGGATGAAGGGGAAGGCGCCCTTCCCCGTTTCGGCCTCAAGAATATCAGCCATATCTGCATCGGCATCGCGCGAATGGATGACCAGCGGCAGCCCCGTTTCGCGTGCGGCGGCGATGTGATTGCGAAAGCCTTGTGCCTGCGCATCGCGTGGCGCCTTGTCGTAGAAATAGTCGAGACCGGCCTCGCCGATCGCAACCACTTTCGGGTGGGCGGCCAGCCGTACCAGATCGGCAGATGTTACGTCTAGCTCTTCCGCGGCATTGTGCGGATGGGTGCCGACCGAACAGTATATTTCGTCGAAAGTCTCTGCAATTTCAATAATTTGCTGAAATCTCTTCACGCGAGTTGAGATCGTCACCATGCGGCCTATACCGGCCGCCTTGGCGCGAGCGACAATGGAAGCCCGCTCCTCGGCGAAATCTGGAAAATCCAGATGGCAGTGGCTGTCGACGAGCATCAGACGTTCGCGTCCGGCTGGTCGACGTAACGTGGGAAAACCCCTTCCGGCACGGGTAACGCGGTGCCCGGCACCAGCGCATGGTCCGCGTGGACATGCGCGAAATCGCGGCTGTCCGCCGGCACCGCCAGCAGATCGAGCAGTTTGGCGGCTGATCCCGGAGTAAAGGGCAGACACAGCACCGCCACGCGGCGCACGACTTCGGCGGTCGTCCACAGCACCGTTTCCATGCGCACCGGGTTGGTCTTCTTCAACGCCCATGGCGCCTCTCCGGCAAAGTAGCGATCGGCTTCCGCCACCACGCCGAAGATCGACGCCAGCGCCAGATGGATGCCCTGCTCGGCCATCGCCTTGCGCGCGGTGTCGAGAGCGGCGACGGCCTGGTCCAGGATCGCGCTGTCGGCATCCGTCAGGTCGCCGCGCTGTGGCACCACGCCGCCGCAGTTCTTGGCGATCATCGACAGCGAGCGCTGCGCCAGGTTGCCGAGACCATTGGCAAGGTCGGCATTGGTGCGGTTGACGATCGCGTCATGGCTGTAGCTGCCGTCGTTGCCGAAGGGCACCTCGCGCAGGAAGAAGTAGCGCACCTGGTCGAGACCGTAGTGCTCGACCATCGCGAATGGATCCACGACGTTGCCAACCGATTTCGACATCTTCTCGCCGCGGTTGAACAGGAAGCCATGCGCGAAAACGCGCTTTGGCAACTCGATGCCCGCCGACATCAGAAAGGCCGGCCAATAGACCGCATGGAAGCGGACAATGTCCTTGCCGATGATGTGCGTAGCCGGCCAATAGCGCCATTGCTCGGCCTTTGTGTCGGGATAGCCGGCGGCGGTGATGTAGTTGGTCAAGGCATCGACCCAGACATACATCACATGCTTGTCGTCGCCCGGCACCGGCACGCCCCATTTGAAGGTCGTGCGCGAGATCGACAGATCCTTCAGCCCGGACTTGACGAAGCTGAGCACCTCGTTGCGGCGCTCGGTCGGACCGACAAAGTCGGGCTGGCTCTCATAAAGCGCCAGCAATTTGTCCTGATAGGCGGAAAGCCTGAAGAAGTAGCTTTCTTCCTCGTTCCATTCGACGGGCGATCCAAGCGGTTCGCGACGCACGCCGTCGTCGCCGACGATCGTCTCACCTTCGTCGAAATAGGCTTCCTGGCGCACCGAGTACCAGCCGCTATAGCGGTCGAGATAGATGTCGCCATTGGCGGCCATCGCCTTCCAGATTGCCTGGCAGGATTCGTAGTGGCGCGGTTCCGTCGTGCGGATGTAGTCGTCGTTCGAGCCACCCATCGCATCGGTCATGGCGCGGAAAATCGCCGAATTGCGGTCGGCCAGCGCCAGCGGCGTTATGTCTTCCTTCTCGGCCGTTTGCTGCATCTTCAGACCGTGTTCGTCGGTACCGGTCAGGAAGAATACGTCCTTGCCATCCAGGCGCTGGAAGCGCGCCAGGGCATCGGTTGCAATGACCGTATAGGCGTGGCCGATATGCGGCTTGCCGTTCGGATAAAAGATCGGGGTGGTGATGTAGAACTTGTCGCGTGACATGAATGAACCGTCATGAATGTCTGAATGGAAAGGCGTGGCGGTGGATATCGTATCGAGGCAGCATTTGCCATCCCGATGCCAATGCATGCCGCCCAAAAGTGGCCCCGGTTTTGGGGACAACGGCATGCATCGGGAAAACCGTCACATTCGCATTGCAGAATTCAGGCGGTCGATCATGATCAGGGCGTGCTGCTTCTTGTCGAGATTGTAGGTATCGGTCTCAGATATAGCGTCCAGCGCCTCATGCCAAGTGTCCGACAATTTTTTGGCCCGTGCGAGATCGCCCGCCAGTGCTGCCTGACTTGCCGCGTCCGACAACAGGTCCAGCGCCCGGCGGTTGAAGATATCGAACTGGATCGCCTGATCGCGGCCGGCCACGGCTTCGGCGAGGCGAAACGCGCCGCCGACATCGCTCTTTCTGCCGGTGACCAGAGCGTCGAGCGTGGAGGCGATCTCCAGCCCGCCATACTGCGTCAACAGGATCGCGTTGCGGGCGCTGCCCCCTGCCCGCCCGACCAGTGCCGCGCGAGCCGCCGGATCGCCAGGCGGCGCCGGCTCGGTCGTTTCCAGCACCGTCATCAGGTCGTCGGCGTCGAGCGGGTTCAATCGCACCACCTGACAGCGCGACCGGATCGTCGGCAGCAGGCTGCCCGGCGCGTGGACAATCAGGATGAACAGCGTCCGTGCCGGCGGCTCTTCAAGATTTTTCAGCAACGCATTGGCGGCATTGGTGTTCATGTCGTCGGCGGGATCGACGATGACCACCCGATAGCTGCCGTCGTGCGAGGTCAGCGACAGGAAGCGGCTGACCTTGCGGATCTCATCGACGGTGACGACTGTCTTGAAACTCTTGGTCTTGTCGTTCAACGGCCGGGTCAGATGCAGCACGGAAGGATGCGCCCCGGTTGCGATCTGGCGGAACAGCGACGACGCCGGATCGGGAGCGGCAAGGCTTTCCGGCGCGTTCGCAAAATCCGGGTGCTTCAACAGATGATGCGCAAGGTGGAAGGCGAGCGTCGCCTTGCCGATGCCGACCGGTCCGGAGAAGATCAGTGCATGAGGCAGCTTGCCCGCCCGATAGGCAGCGGTGAGCACGCCCGCAGCCTGGCCGTGCCCGACCAGAAGGGGCGTTTCGGAGGGCTCCGGCACGCCGTCGAGCGTGTCGTGCTGCTCGGGTGCAATGCGCTCGAAGATCATGCCGGCGTTGCCTGCCTGTCGCGTGCCGGCGTTCTCGCCGCCAGTGCCGCGAACACCGCCGCGGTGACGACGTTCTCGACCGCGTCGGGCTCGGCGGCTGCGTCGATGACGATGCAGCGCTCCGGCTCGGCCTTGGCGATCGCCAGAAACGCCTCGCGGCGGGCCTGATGGATCGCCAGCGTCTCCTTTTCGAAGCGGTCGGCGACTGCCTCGGTGCCGCGCCGCAGCGTTGCGCGCCTCAGGCCTTCCGCCGGATCGATGTCGAAGATCAGCGTCATGTCCGGCATCATGCCGTTGATGGCGACCTGCTCCAGCGCATCCATGAACGCCGGATCGATGCCGCCTGTGACGCCCTGGTAGACGCGTGAGG
This sequence comes from Mesorhizobium sp. M7A.F.Ca.CA.004.12.1.1, assembly GCF_003997835.1. NCBI lineage: Bacteria > Pseudomonadati > Pseudomonadota > Alphaproteobacteria > Hyphomicrobiales > Phyllobacteriaceae > Mesorhizobium > Mesorhizobium sp. M7A.F.Ca.CA.004.12.1.1. The sequence goes on along the minus strand of NZ_RZRK01000187.1, from coordinate 3,965 downwards.
AATCGAGGAAGCGGTCGCAAAGCACGATGGAGCCACGCTCGACCGCCGGCCGGATGAGCTGCTCGACATGATCGGACCGCGCGGCGGCGAAAAGCAGCGCTTCCATCTTCGGTCCGAACGGTTCGGCCGCGCCCGAAAGCAGCACATGCCTGACGGCTTCGGCGCCCGGCGAGCCGCCAGGTTCGCGGGTAAGCAGCACATCGTATTTCTTGGCGCGCATCTTCCTGGCCAGCCGCTCGATCTGCGTCGACTTGCCTGCCCCCTCGCCGCCTTCGAAGGTGATGAAAAAACCGCGTGCCAACCGAGAGGCCTTCTTGTCCATGGCTGAATGGGATTGTAGCGCTCTAGATAGTCCGCGTTCGGCCAAACGTCCATGCCGTCATTTTTTGCTTTCATGCACGTCGTTCGCCAAAACCATGGTCAGATTTGAGCGACGTGCCTTAGCGCAGCCAGCCGACCGCCAGTTCCTTGACTGCATCGAGGGCGCGCTGCGGCAGCGTGCCGACGCCGATCGATTCGGCGGCGAAAAGCGGCGTCTCCTGGCTCAGCGTATCGCCGATCCAGACGCGCAGCGCGCCCACCGGCTGCCCCTCCTCCACCGGTGCTGCAATCGGGCCGTCATAGACGATCCTGGCCGTCAGCTTGTCGCGATTGGTGATCGGCAGGAAGATGTCGATCGGACCCTTGGCCTTCAGCATCACCCCGGGCTTGGCGCCGCCAAAAACCTGGGCTTCTCCAACCACCTCGTCCCTGGCGAAGATTTCGGTCTTCTCGAACGAGCGGACACCCCAGTCGAGCAGCTTTCGCGCCTCTTCGGCACGCTCCTTGTCCGAGGCCAGCCCGCTCATCGCCGCGATCACCCGTGTGCCGTTGTGACTGACCGTACCGACGATGCCGAAGCCGGCTGCCTCGCTCGCACCGACCGCCAGGCCGTCGGCGCCGATGTCCATCGCCAGCAGCGGATTGCGGTTCCTCTGCGAGATCTTGTTCCAGGTAAAATCCTTCTGGCCGTAGTAGCGGTAGAAATCCGGATAATCACGCCACAGGTGCAGGGCGAGCTGCGCCAGCTCGCGCACGGTCGTCTGTTGGCCATCCGCCGGCAGGCCGGTCGAATTGACGAAAGTCGACGTCTTGAGGCCGATCTGGCGGGCCCGTTCGGTCATCTGCGCGGCAAAATTGTCCTCGGATCCCGACATGCCTTCGGCGATGATGATGCAGCCGTCATTGGCCGCCTGCACGGTCACGCCCTGAATCAGGTCTTCGAGCCGGATCGACGACTTGAGCTTGGCGAACATCGTCGATGTCCCCGAAGGCGCGCCACCCTTGCGCCAGGCGTTTTCGCTGACGACGAACGTATCGTCGAGCTTCAGGCGACCAGACTTGATGGCGTTGAAAACCACTTCCATGGTCATCAGTTTGGCCATTGAGGCCGGCGGTATCGGCTTGTCGGCATCCTTGGAAAACAGCACCGTCCCGGTCTCGGCGTCGATCATGAAGGCCTGTGCGGCCTTGGTCTCGAACAGCTGCGCGCCGGCCGGAGCCTGGAAAAACAGCAGCAGGCCAAAAACCAGAAGCCCGGCGAGCGGGAGCAAGCGAAATTGCATGATGTTCGACCCGTTGGCCGGCACCGCCGGCAAGCCCGCAAAAAGTATCGGGCTTTTTGCACGGCGGATCAACCGCGTAGCCGAAATCCAGCCTGGCTTGTACTCAGTTGCGCACAGCCAGCGCATCGGGAGCGCCATGCGACCAGGCAGCCTGCAACATCTCGTCCAGATTGCGGTGGCCATCGGGATAGAGATTGACCGAATACCAATCCTCGCCGTCGAGTTCCGAACGCTGGATCTCGATCTTGCCGAAGGCGGCAAGCTGAGCGGCAATACGCTTGGCTTCTCCGGCATCCTCGAACGAACCGGCAGCGACGTAGTCGGTGGACGGACCGGCCGGTGGCGGCTGCCGCTTCCACGATTGAAGCACGTCGGCCGGCGACATCCCGTCGCCACCCATCGCGGCGAAGGCACTTGAGGCGCGTTCGACCCGCTCGTCGGCATAGGACAGCGAGGCCATGGCAAACGGTGATTGCGGCGGCAGATTGATCTGCGGGCGTTCCGGCACGATCGGGCCGAAATCCGGAAGCGCCAGATCGCCATACGCCGACGACTGCGCCGACATGACCGGCTGGACAGAACCGGAATCGGTCAACTGGCCCGGAAACGGCACGGCCGCGCTGCCCGCAGGCAGGCTTGGCGACGGCCCGTTCATGGCGACCATGACGCCGGTCGGCAGTCCGTCCGACGGGTCGGGCACCCTGTTGCCGGGATGGTAGGAAGCCATCAGATATTGGTCGTCATCGCCGTCAAGCGGCGCGCGGCCGACATATTCGACCTTCACCTGAGCGGTGCCGGTGTTGACATAGTCAAGCATCTGGGCAGCGCGCTCCGACACATCGATGATGCGGCCTTCGTGATATGGGCCGCGATCGTTGACGCGAACGATGACCGAACTGCCGGTCTTGAGATTGGTGACACGGGCATAGCTTGGCAGCGGCATGGTCGGGTGCGCTGCGGTCAGGTGGGTCATGTCGTAGACTTCGCCATTGGCGGTAAGCCGGCCATGGAAGGCATCGCCATACCAGGAGGCCAGGCCGACCTTGGCGTAGCGCTTGTCTTCCTTCGGGTAATACCACTTGCCGCGGACCTGATAGGGTTTGCCGAGCTGATCCCTGCCGCCGCCACGTTGGATGCGCCCATTCTGGGAGATCACACGCGGGCTTGCCTTCACGCCATATTCGGATTCGGCGAAATATTCCTTGGAGCGGGTCTTCTTGTAGACCATCGCTTTCGGCTCGGGCTGCGACGCACAAGCCGCCAGCAAGGCGGCCGACATGGCGAACAACGCGACTGTAGCAGCGCGACGAAGACGCGGTTGCGTCACAGCCTGCATTTTCCTGATGTCCCCTTCAGTCTTGCCTAGACGTCGTATCCAACCGTCGAAGAAGCCGAAACACTCACCCGACCAATACCAGCGACGCCTTCGAACCCCGATCCTTTGTGCGCAGGAATTGCTTATCACGGTATTAACCGATTGTGGCCGCAACCGGGCAAGATTGTGGCGTCTCCACCGCAAGAGCCCTCTGAAAAGTAACGATTTTCGCGCTTCCACGCGAGAGATGTGATGCCCTCTGCCACAGAGAGCCTGGCTTCGCTCCTGCCGGCCATACCTGCCCGTTGACAGGCTTTGTCGGGCAGCGGACCGATAGTCCGGAACAAAGAAATGCGCCGCTAGTTTCATCCGCAGGGCACTCGAACAGAAGGATGAGCATGATGAAAATGGCTTCATTGACAATCGCGATCGCAATGTCACTTTCTGCCGGGTCTGCGATCGCCGCATGCCCGGACAAGTCGGCTTCCAATGCCGGGACGGATGCCGAGCAGACCGCCGGCATTTCGAAAGATGGAACTCACGCGCCCTTAGAGGCCCCGAAAGCCACGGACAGCGCGGGCAAGCCAACCGCCAAGGATGGCGCCACAATGCCATTGGCGGGCGCTGAAGGCGGCGGGGACAAGAATCTCGCAACCTCGCAGCAGGACATTGAGGCGCAGCAGCATGGTGATAAGGCCGCGGCGGCAAAGGCCGATGAAAGCTGCAAAGACTGAGGACCGCTCAGGCCGGAGCCAAATTGCAGCTTCGGCCTTCCTCACCAGCAGCTGTTCCCTTGGCGAACTAAATTTTTGGGGAAATACCGCAGCCGTCCCAAGAGGTTGGCCCTGTGGGGATTAACCCGTCCGCCCGGTTGCTTGATGGTTCCGGTCGATAGCCGGATCGCGCCCTTGCCTGGGCCCCTGCATGCAAGCACTGCAGCGCCTCACATCTCGGGCAACGCCCGCGGCGGGCTTCTTCTTCATGCACCATTGGACCGCGATAGTCCCGGCGCTCGATCCCGACACGCTCAGAGTCTGCCCAGGAAA
>NZ_RZRK01000186.1:0-9061 GCF_003997835.1 Mesorhizobium sp. M7A.F.Ca.CA.004.12.1.1 | reverse complement strand
CTTCCCGCACATCCGCATCGTCATGGGCATGGTGATCGGGCTTGGCGTCGCCCGCCTGCTGTCGGGGGTGGCGCGCATCGTCCAGCATCCCGGCCAGTACAAGCTCTATCCCGTGCATCTGGCCTGGGTCGTCTCGGTGCTCCTGATGCTGGTGCATTTCTGGTGGTGGGAGTTCGGCCTCTACGCCATCGAAACCTGGACCTTCGGCAAGTACCTGTTCATCATCTTCTACGCGATCACGCTGTTCCTGCTGTGTGCGCTTTTGTTTCCCGATTCGATGCTGGACTACACCAGCTACGAGGATTTCTTCTATTCGCGCCGTGCGTGGTTCTTCGGCCTGCTGGCTGCGACCTACCTGCTCGACGTGGTCGACACGCTGCTGAAGGGGCCGGAGCATTTCGCCCGCTTCGGCAGCGAGTATCTGTTCCGCACGCCGGTCTTCGTCGCGCTCTGCATCATCGCGATCCTGGTGCGCGACCGCCGCTTCCACATCGCCTTCGTCACGGCGGCGCTTATCTACCAGATATCGTTCATCCTGCGGCTCTTCGACACCATCGTCTGAACGAACGCGATGGTCTAGCTTGTTGGAGAAAGGCAGGGTTCGACATGTACAAGGCCGTTGGATCGCGCGGATCCCGGGTCAGCCGCGTTCTCTGGATGCTCGAGGAGCTCGGGCAGCCTTATGAATTGGTCGAGGTTCATCTGCGCTCACCGGAAGCCTATGCGCTCAACCCATCGGGCAAGGTGCCGATCCTCATCGACGGCGAGCTGACGGTGACGGATTCGGCGGCGATCTGCGTTTATCTAGCCGACAAGCATGCCGACAAGGACATGGGCGCCAACCCGGGCGTCGCGGGCCGTGCCGAGATGGATTCCTGGATGCATTTTGCCCAGAGCGAGTTGGAAGCGCCGCTGTGGAACAAATTGCGCCATCGCTTCCTGCTGCCTAGGGATGTGCGCGTCGATGTCGGTCCTGCGGCGGCTTACGATTTTGCCTCGGAACTGAAGGCGCTGGAGCGGCGGCTGGGCGACAAACCGTTTGCGCTCGGCGATCGGTTTTCCGCTGTCGATGTGCTGCTCGGCGACATGGGCGGCTGGGCTCGCGCCGGCCGATTCCCGATCGACTCCGAGCGCGTCAACGCCTATTTCGACCGCGTGCTGGCACGGCCCGCCCGTGCACGGGCGCAAGCAAATGGGGGATCCATGAAATGAAGCTCAACCTCAACACCGACTTCACCAAATTCCCGCGGGCCGTCTCCGTACTGTCCGCCGGCAACGCCGGAACCACGCTACCGTCCGGCCGGGCCATTCTCGCCCATGACGAGCGGCATTTGCGCCGCCGCGCCATCGAGCTTGCCGACGGCAGCAAGGTGCTGGTCGACCTGCCCGAACCCGTCGCCTTGAACGATGGCGACCGGCTGGTGCTGGAGGATGGCGGCCATGTCGAGATCATCGCGGCGCCGGAAGAGGTCTATGACATCCGCGCCCGCGACGGCGTGCATCTGGCCGAGCTCGCCTGGCACATCGGCAACCGCCATCTCGCAGCAAGCATCGAGGCCGGTCGCATCCTCATCCTGCGGGACCATGTTATCAAGGCGATGCTGGAGGGGCTCGGCGCCACGGTGGCCGACGTTTCCGAACCGTTCAAGCCGGTGCGCGGCGCCTATTCCGGGCATGGCGGGCAAAGCCACGATCACGGCCATGCGCATGCCCACAGCCACGCCGAAGCGCACAGCCATTCTCATGACGAAGCGCATACCCATTCGCACAGTCACGCCGGCCATCACCACGATCATGGCTGACCAGCCTTCGAACATCGCCCTGCTGCGGCTGATGGCGTGGCTGTCGCCTGCCTTTCCGGTCGGCGGCTTTTCCTACAGCCATGGTCTCGAGCGCGCGGTGCATGACGGGCTGGTTGCCGATGCCGGGAGCCTGGCCGGCTGGCTGGAAACGCTTGTCGAGATCGGTTCGGGCTGGAACGACGCCGTGCTGTTCGCCGAGAGTTGGCGCCGCGCACGCCACGCCGGTGATCTCGATGAAGTGGCGGCACTCGCCGAGGCGCTGGCCGGCTCGCGCGAACGCCATACCGAAACCATGCTGCAGGGTGCGGCCTTCCTCAAAGCGGCGGCAGCCTGGCCAAATCCGGTGCTGAAACGGCTGCCGGCTGAATGCGCCTATTGCGTCGCCGTCGGCGCTGTTGCCGGCGGCAATTCAATTGCGCTTCAGGATGCGCTGTCAGCCTTCCTGCAAACCTTCTTCTCCAACCTCGCCCAGGCGGCGATCCGGCTTGGCATCGTCGGCCAGAGCGGCGCGACCACGTTGTTAGCCGGCTTCGAGCCGCTGGCGCTGACGACCGCAGCCCGCGCCGCGCGCTCGACACTGGACGATCTCGGTGGCTGCGCCTTCGTCTCCGATGTCATGGCGATGAAGCACGAAACCCAGTATTCGCGGCTGTTCCGCTCATGACTTTTCTCGCCTTCGCGCTCTCCCTTGTTCTGCTGCTGATCACCGCGCTGCATGTCTATTGGGGTCTTGGCGGCATCTGGCCGGGCCGGGATGCGGCCTCGTGCGCTCGCGCCGTGGTCGGTTTTCGCGGTGTCGATGAGATGCCGTCGCCGTTCGCCAGTTTCGCCGTTGCCGCGTGCCTGTGCCTGGCGACACTATGGCCGCTGGCGCTCGAAGGCGTCTTTGCTTCACCCTTCCCAAAGCAGGGCCTCGCCGCCACTTCGCTGCTCATCGGCCTAGTGTTCCTGGGTCGCGGCATAGCCGGCTTCACGCCATGGTGGCGGCGGCTGGCGCCGGAACAACCTTTCGCGCGGCTCGATGTCCGCTATTATTCGCCGCTCTGCCTGTTGATCGGGCTCGGCTTTGCCATCCTCGCCATCACGGAGTTTCCGACATGACACAGACAAATGGCCCGCTGCGCATCGGCATTGGCGGCCCGGTCGGTTCGGGCAAGACGACGCTGACCGAAAAACTGTGCAAGGCGTTGCGCGACGAGTTTTCCATCGCCGTCGTCACCAACGACATCTACACCAAGGAAGACGCCATGATGCTGGCGCGGCTGCAGGCACTGCCCGAGGACCGCATCATGGGTGTCGAGACCGGCGGCTGCCCGCACACCGCCATCCGCGAGGATGCGTCGATCAATCTGCAGGCAATCGCCGAAATGAACAGGAAATTCCCGGATCTCGACATCGTCTTCATCGAATCCGGCGGCGACAATCTTGCCGCGACCTTCTCGCCTGACCTCGCCGACCTGACGCTCTATGTCATCTCGGTTTGCCAGGGCGAGGAGATTCCGCGCAAGGGCGGGCCGGCGATCACCCGCTCCGATTTCCTGGTGATCAACAAGAGCGATCTTGCTCCTTACGTAAACGTCAATCTCGATGTCATGGAGAGCGACGCCGGCCGCATGCGCGGAAAACGGCCGTTCGGCTTCACCGACCTGTCGCGCGGCAAGGGGCTGCAGGAGGTGATCGATTTCATCATCGAGCATGGCGGCCTGCGGGCCAGCGGTGCCGCTGCCAGCACGGCAGCGTGAGACAGCTATCCCTGCACCAACCAAAACCGGTTGCGGACATGGGCTGGCCACGGCATTCTTGCCGAAACCGGAGGATTTTAGGATGAGCCTTGCCCGTCTGCAAAAGGAAACGCTGACCAACCTGCCCTACTATGAGGAGCGCGTCGATCTTGCCTGCGCCTTCCGCTGGACGGCACGGCTCAACATGCATGAGGCGGTGGCCAATCACTTCTCGCTGGCCGTCAATGATGGCGGGACACAGTTCCTGATGAACCCCAACCAGGTGCATTTCTCGCGCATCAAGGCGAGCGACCTTCTGATGATCGATGCCAACGATCCAGAAACGCTCTCCGGCCCCGATGCGCCCGACCCAACGGCGTGGGGACTGCATGGCGCCATCCATCGCAATGTGCGCCACGCGCGCTGTGTCATGCATGTCCATTCGATCCACGCCACGGTGCTGGCATCGCTCGCTGACTCGACACTGCCGCCGATCGACCAGAATTCAGCGATGTTCTTCAATCGCCATGTCGTGGACGCGCATTATGGCGGGCTGGCCTTCGAGGAGGAGGGCGAGCGCTGCTCGCAGCTTCTCGTCGATCCCAAGGTCAAGGTGATGGTGATGGGCAATCACGGCGTGCTGGTCATCGGCGACACGGTCGCCGATGCCTTCAACCGCATGTTCTATTTCGAACGCGCCGCCGAGACCTACATCAAGGCGCTGTGGACCGGCCGCCCGCTGCGCACGCTTTCCGACGCGATCGCAGAAAAGGCCGCGAGCGAGATGGACGACTATCCCGGCCAGGCCGAACGCCATCTCAGCGAGTTGAAGGCGATCCTCGACGAGCAGGAACCGGTTTACCGGAATTGAGGACCCTTCTCCCCGTCACTATACGGGGAGAAGGTGCCGGCAGGCGGATGAGGGGCGGCGCAAGCCCCGAAAGTGTGGGACGAACCAAAACTCGGCCTGACCGTGATCTCAATACGCCATGGAAAGCGCCTTCATTGTCAATCGCGGCGCCGCCCCTCATCGCCCTGCCGGGCACTTCTCCCCGTATAGTGACGGGGAGAAGGACGCTCTTATTCGCCGGTTTCGCCAATCATCGACGTCGCAGGAAGAGCCACCCACTTTCCCCAAGCTTAAAGCCCCAGTTCAGTCCGCAATTCCTCGGCGCTGTTGATGACGACGGCGCCGGGCGGGCCTTCCATCGGCTTTTCCGGCCAGAAGATCGTTTTCATGCCCGCCGCCAGTCCCGCCATGGCGCCCGGCCAGCTGTCGTCGATCGCCACGGCGTGCGTAGGGTCGACATCGGCCAGATAGGCGGCGCGCAGGAACGGCTCGGCATGCGGCTTGCCTTCGCGCACATCGTTGCGGCTGATCGTCTTCATGCCGGGGTAGATCAGGCCGACCATGCTCAGATTGGCGTCGACGATCATCCGGTCCGAATTCGAGACCACGGCCTGCTGGATGCCTCTTGCACGCAGCTCGTTGAATATCTCGATCGCGCCCGGGCGCGGCTTCAGCCCGTCGACCAACGGCAGATAATGCTCGTATTTGCGCACGATCCAGTCGTCGAAAGGCAGGTCCAGGCCGAACTCGTCGCGCATCATCTCGTAGACCGGCCAGGCGGCGACACCGAGCACGCGCTCATGCAGATCGTCCGGCGGGACAAGGCCGACATTGCGCATCGCCGCCATCAGGGCTGCTTCGTGCAGCGGTTCGCTGTCGACCAGCGTGCCGTCCATGTCCCAGAAAACCGCTTTCGGCATCATGTGAGGCTCCTTTTTGCCATCCCTTAAAGGGTTTGAGCCGGGAGATAAACCTTCGGAGCACAAGAACCTGCCGCCTGCCGGGACCGCGGCCAAGTCTCTTTGGCGACACAGGCAAAAAACTGGGCCGTGCCTACGCCGATCGACAGCAAGCAATTGCTCCCGAGATTGACAATTGCGCAGCAGGCCGTTCCCTGCGAAAGTGGGCATGGGCCGCTCTCATGACCGGCGGTCTCGGGAGGCAGGACTTTGAATAGCCGGCAGGATGGTGGCAGCAACAGGCTGGACGATGCGGCGCGCGCCGGCTGGCTTTATTATGTTGCCGGCAACACACAGGACCAGATCGCTTCGACGCTCGGCATTTCGCGGCAAACGGCGCAGCGGCTGGTATCGCTGGCGGTGTCGGAGGGCTTGATCAAGGTTCGCGTCGACCATCCGATCGCCAACTGCCTCGATCTGGCGGCACGGCTGAGATCGCGCTTTGCGCTCGATCTGGTCGAGGTGGTGCCGAGCGACCCCAATTCGTCCTCGACCACGATCGGCATCGCCGAAGCGGCTGCCGCCGAGATCGAGCGGCGGCTGCGGTCACCGACCCCGATCGTCATGGCGATCGGCACCGGGCGCACGCTGAAGGCGGCGATCGAGCAGTTGCCGCCGATGGAATGCCCGCAGCACAAGGTGGTGTCGTTGACCGGCAACATCTCGCCGGACGGCTCGGCAGCCTTCTACAACGTCATCTTCACCATGGCCGACAGGGTCAAGGCGCGCTCCTTCCCGATGCCGCTGCCGGTCATCGCCTCGTCGCCGGAGGAGCGCGAGATGCTGCTCAACCAGCCGATGATCCAGCCGACGCTTGCGCTTGCCGCCGAGGCCGACGTCACCTTCATCGGCATCGGCGATCTCGGCCCCAAGGCGCCGCTCTACGAAGACGGCTTCATTTCGGAGAGCGAATTGAAGGCGCTGCAGAAGGCCGGCGGCATCGCCGAGATCGTCGGCTGGGTGTTCGATAGGGAGGGCCGCATGATCGAGGGCATCACCAACGACCGGGTGTCGTCGGCGTCGCTTCCGTCACGCGAGAAATCACTGGTCATCGCACTGGCCATGGGCGAACGAAAGCTGCCAGGCATCCTGGCGGCCGCGAACCGGCGGCTGATCAACGGCCTCATCACCGATGAACGGACCGCCGCCGCCCTGCTGGCCAACATCTGACCGGAACCACAACTGATTTGCGATAAAACCAACCGCGCTAGCTGTGCCGCCCGAAAGGGTCATTGCCATCGAGAAAACCGAGATCGCGCTGCAGATGCGGCGACAGGTCCCTGATGTCGAGATGTGCTCGTCTTTTGGCCGCGAACCAGCCGAATCCATCCGTCAGCCACGAAAACCAGCGGTGATCCGGTGCGGGAGTGCATTTTTGCTGCGCCATGGTCATGATCGTCAACCTTCGCTATCCTGAACCCGAATGACGGGTTGACTAGGAATGTCGGTCTTGACGGCAGTCTTTGCCAATCGAACGTCGATAAGGACCCATAAGGAGGCTTTATGCCGGACCTCAGCTCTCGGCAGGTTGCACAGCTTCCGCCGCTGCAGGCGATCCGGGTGTTCGAAGCGGTGGCGCGGCATCTTTCCTTCACCAAGGCCGCCAGTGAACTTGCCATGACGCAAGCGGCGGTCAGCTATCAGATCAAGGTGCTGGAGGAACGGGTCGGCGCGCCGCTGTTCCTGCGACGACCACGCCAGATCGCACTCACCGAGGCTGGACAGCGCCTCGCGCCGGCGGTCAGCGAGGCCTTTGCCATTCTCGGTCAGGCCTATGCCGCGGCGCGTGGCGGGGCCGACGGCTTGCTGTGCGTCACGACGGTGCTGACATTCGCCTCGAACTGGCTCGCGCACCGGCTGGGGTCGTTCCAGATCGCCCATCCAGCGCTGGCGGTGCGGCTCGAAACGTCGAGCCGCCTGACCGACTTTGCCCGCGAGGATACCGATATCGCCATCCGCTCGGGCGGCGGCAAATGGCCGGGCCTGGAGGCGCACAAGCTGCTCGATGCCGACTTCACGCCGATGCTGAGCCCGAAACTCGCGGCGACCATCGGCGGCGTCAGGGAACCGGCGGACCTGTTGCGGCTGCCGATCCTCGATCCCGGCGACATCTGGTGGACGCAATGGTTCGAGGCTGCCGGCGTGCATTCGCACGATCTTGCCAAGCGGCCCGGCAGCAGCATGGGCGCGCAGGCCTATGAGGCCAATGCGGCGATCGCCGGTCATGGCGTCGCGGTCCTGACCAGGGCGCTGTTCAAGGCGGAACTTGCCGACGGGCGCCTGATCCAGCCTTTCGATCTGGTTGGCGACGACGGCCATGCCTATTGGCTGGTCTACCCCGAAGCGCGCCGCAACGTGCCGAAGATCCGTGCCTTCCGCGACTGGCTGCTGGCCGAGATCGCCGGCTGACCGGCAAGCTTTCGGGCTGCGCCTGGTTCTCGCAGATCTATCCGCTGCTGCCTCACTGTATCCGGCCGGGATGATTCTCGCCCTGGCAATTTCCGCTCGTCCCGGCCTGCGGTGTCGCCCGGGTGCTGCGCTGCAGCATCGAATCCGACTTGACATAATTCACGCCAAGTGAGTAATTGCCCAAAGCCAAGGCAAATGCTCATCTTGGTTCAAGGGAGGAATTTGATGAAACTTCGCACGCTCACCCTGGGCTTGTTGTCGGCCAGCACGCTTGCGTTCGCCGCACATGCCGAATCCATCACCATCGCCACCGTCAACAATGGCGATATGGTCCGCATGCAAAAGCTGACCGAGGACTTCACCAAGGCGAACCCCGACATCCAGCTCAACTGGGTCACGCTCGAAGAAAACGTGCTGCGCGAGCGCGTCACCACCGACATCGCCACCAAGGGCGGCCAGTACGACGTGATGACCATCGGTACCTACGAGGTTCCGATCTGGGCCAAGCAGAGCTGGCTGCTGCCGCTCGACAAGCTCGGCGACGACTACGATGCCAAGGACATCATCCCCGCCATCGCAGGCGGCCTTTCGGTCGACGGCAAGCTCTATGCCGCGCCCTTCTACGGCGAAAGCTCCTTCGTCATGTACCGCAAGGACCTGATGGAGAAGGCCGGGCTGAAGATGCCCGACGCGCCGACCTGGGACTTCATCAGGCAGGCCGCCGACAAGATGACCGACCGCGCCAATGGCGTGAACGGTGTCTGCCTGCGCGGCAAGGCCGGCTGGGGCGAGAACATGGCCTTCCTGACCGCCATGTCGAACTCCTTCGGCGCGCGCTGGTTCGACGAGAACTGGAAGCCACAGTTCGATCAGCCGGAATGGAAGAACACGCTGCAGTTCTATGTCGACCTGATGAAGGCCGACGGCCCCGAGGGTGCGTCCTCCAACGGCTTCAACGAAAACCTGGCGCTGTTCCAGCAGGGCAAATGCGGCATGTGGATCGACGCCACCGTCGCTGCGTCCTTCGTCTCCGATCCCAAGGCATCGCAGGTCGCAGACAAGGTTGGATATGCGCTGGCACCCGACAATGGCCTGGGCAAGCGCGGCAATTGGCTGTGGGCATGGTCGCTGGCGATCCCCGCCGGGACGCAGAAAGCCGATGCCGCCCAGAAGTTCGTCTCCTGGGCGACCAGCAAGCACTATGCCGAACTGGTCGCTTCGAAGGAAGGCTGGGCCAACGTTCCTCCGGGCACGCGCTCCTCACTCTATGCCAATGCCGAGTACCAGAAGGCGGCTCCGTTCGCCAAGATGACGCTGGAC
>NZ_RZRK01000185.1:0-9065 GCF_003997835.1 Mesorhizobium sp. M7A.F.Ca.CA.004.12.1.1 | reverse complement strand
GGCTCGCCGTGAAAAGCGCCCGTTCGAGCGCACGCTGGAACTGGCCGACGCCATCGAGACGCATATCGGCCGTGCGCCGAAGGACAAGATCCATCCGGCTACGCGCGTGTTCCAGGCGCTGCGCATCTTCGTCAATGACGAGCTTGGCGAACTGGCCAAGGCCCTGTTCGCGGCCGAGCGCACGCTGAAGCCGGGCGGACGGCTCGCCGTGGTCACCTTCCATTCGCTGGAAGACCGCATCGTCAAGCGTTTCATCGCCGACCGGGCCGATGTCGCGACCGGCTCGCGGCATTTGCCCGAGGCGCATGCCCGCACCGCGACGTTCCGCAAGGCGGGTGGCGGCGTGACTGCCGGCGACGCCGAGGTGGCGGCCAATCCGCGCGCCCGTTCGGCTAGGCTGCGCGCGGCAATCCGCACGGATGCGCCAGCGCGCAGCAGCGATTTTTCGATTTTCGGCCTTCCAAAGCTTCCCGGCCCAACACTTCCTGGCACAGGCCGGCCGGGGGAGAGGTAGCTAAGTGTTTCGTACCAGCGACATTGTCCTGATCGCCGTCATGGTTGCGGTCGCGGCCCTTACCTACAAGGCCAAGCGCGAGGCCGAGGAACAATTGGCCGCGGTGCAGAAGATCCATGCGCAGATACGCTATGAGGAGGACACGATCGACCTGCTCAAGGCCGACTGGAGCCTGCTTACCCAGCCGTCGCGGCTGCAGAAGCTCGCCGAACTCTACAAGTCGCAGCTCGAACTCGAGCCGGTCAGCGCTCGCCAGATCGGCGGCATCGGCGACCTGCCGGCCAAATCCCTTGACATCCAGGACATCCTGTCGGGACGCCAGGGCGGCATGGCCGACAATTCCGACCAAGCGCCTTCGGACAGTAAGGATCCCGTCGTGACCGGAGGCATCGCCCAATGATCGGCAAACTGCTGAAGCGTCGCGCCAGGACGAGTGAAGATGGATCGATCGTGGTCGAGGGCGCCCGCAAGGCGACCGGCGGCAAGGGCAGGACGCGCATCGTCATGACCATGGCGGTGTTCTTCGGTATCTTCTCGACCATATCAGGGCGGCTGGTCTACCTCGGCTTCCAGACCCCCGACATGTCGGGCGGTCCGCAGAGCCGGGTGACGGCATCGCGGCCCGACATCGTCGACCGCAACGGCGAAGTGCTGGCCACGGATATCAAGACAGCGTCGCTGTTTGCAGAACCACGCCGGATTGTCGACGCCGACGAGGCGATCGAGAAGCTGTCGACGGTGCTTCCGGACATCGACTATGAGCAGACCTACCACAAGCTGAAGAGCGGCGCCGGTTTCGTCTGGCTGCAGCGGCAGCTGACGCCCAAGCAACAGTCCGACATCATGCAACTCGGCATTCCCGGTTTCGGCTTCCGTACCGAAAAGCGCCGCTTCTATCCGAGCGGCGAGACCTCGTCCTACATTGTCGGCCTCACCAACATCGACAACCAGGGCATCTCCGGAATGGAGAAATATGTCGACGAGCAAGGCTTGAGCGACCTGCAGGCATCGGGCCTTGCCATTGCCAAGGATCTCAAGCCGGTAAAGCTTTCGATCGATCTGCGCGTGCAGCATGTGGTGCGCGACGAGATCGCCGCCGGCCTGGAGCGCTATCGTGCCATGGGCGCCGGCGCCGTCGTGCTCAACGTCAAGACCGGCGAAGTGGTGGCCATGGCCTCGGTGCCGGATTTCGATCCGAACAATCCCTACAATGCACAGGACAAGGACCGGCTGAATCGCATGTCGGCGGGCCTCTACGAGATGGGCTCGACCTTCAAGAGCTTCACCTCAGCCATGGCGCTCGATTCCGGCAAGGCGACGATGGCGAGCCGCTTCGATGCTTCGCATCCAATCCGCGTCGGCCATCAGGCCATTCACGATTTCCACGGCAAGAACCGTGTGCTGTCGTTGCCGGAGGTGTTCCTCTATTCGTCCAACATCGGGTCGGCCAGGGAAGCCGAGATGGTCGGCATCGAGGGCCATCGCGAATTCCTGCATCGCCTTGGCCTTCTGGACAGGATGCAGACCGAATTGCCGGAGACTGCCCGTCCGACTGAACCGAAGGTCTGGAAACAGGTCAATTCATTCACCATCGCCTTCGGCCATGGCGTGTCGACGACGCCGCTGCAAGCGGCTGTGGGCTGCGCGGCGTTGATGAATGGCGGCTTCCTGATGAACCCTACCTTTTTGGTGCGCACGCAGGCGGAAGCGATGGCCACCGCCAAGAAAGTGGTGAGCGAAAAGACCGTCGAAGGCATGCGCTACCTCTATTCGCTCAATGCCGAGAAGGGCTCTGCCCGAAACGCCAGAGTCCCCGGCTACCGCGTTGGTGGCAAGACCGGAACGGCCGAGAAGGTCGTCAATGGCCGCTACTCCAAGGACTTGAATTTCAACACTTTCGTCGCCGCCTTCCCGATGGACGATCCGCAGTATCTGGTGTTTACCATTGCCGATGCCCCGCACCCGGAAAAGCCTGGCATGACGGATGTCGCGGCCGCAAATGCGGGGGTCATGGCCGGCAATATCATCAGGCGTTCAGCTGCCATGCTTGGCGTGAAGCCAGATTTCAGCCATGAAAATGGTGCAACGCTGGTTTCCTATCAGTGATTCTTAGGGCGCGCCGGCAACAGCGCGCTATTTTGTTGCGGTGAACGGGACTCGATGAAGCTCAGAGATCTAGCCGGTATCCTGCCCGTCGAGGGAATAGCTTCCGTCGATCTGGAGGTTACAGGGATTTCTTCGGATCCCCGTCAGGTAAAAGCGGGTGTTGTCTTCTTTGCGCTCGCGGGAACCAAGGCCGACGGTGCCGTTTATGCCGCCGACGCCGCCGCGCGCGGTGCGGCCGCGATCGTAGCGGGCAAGGGCAGCACCATTGCCGGGCTGTCGGTCCCGGTATTGGCAGTCGACGATCCGCGCCTGGCGTTGGCGCTGAGTGCGGCCCGCTATTTCGGCAAGCAGCCTGAGATAATGGTCGCGGTGACCGGCACCAGCGGCAAGACTTCGGTCGCGGCTTTCACCAGGCAGATCTGGGAGCAGTCCGGTTATGCCGCCGCTTCGATCGGCACCACTGGCGTGGTGGCGCCTGGGCGCAACGACTATGGCTCGCTGACGACACCCGATCCGGTCGCCCTGCATCAATTGCTGCGGGAATTGGCGGATGCCGGCGTTACCCACGCTTCGATGGAGGCTTCCAGCCATGGGCTCGACCAGCGCCGTCTGGACGGTGTGAAGCTGGCGGCCGGCGGCTTCACCAATCTCGGCCGCGATCATATGGACTATCATCCGACCATCGAGGACTATCACCGCGCCAAACTGCGTCTGTTCGATGCGCTGCTGCCGAAAGGCGCACCGGCCGTCATCTTCGCCGACGATCCATGGTCGGCACCGACGATTCAGGCGGCGCGGGCCGCCGGGCTCGAAGTGCTGACGGTCGGCCGCCATGGCGATTTCCTCAGGCTGAAGCGGGTCGAGCACGAGCGCCACCGCCAGCGGGCCGAGGTCGAGGCCGATGGCGTGCTCTACGAGATCGACCTGCCGCTGGCCGGTGATTTCCAGATTTCGAATGCGCTGGTTTCGGCGGGTCTTGCCATTTCCACGGGAACACCTGTAGCCAAGGCATTGTTGGCGTTGGAGAAATTGAAGGGCGCCCCGGGCCGGCTCGACCTCGTCGGCACCACCGGCAATGGCGCGCCGGTCTATGTCGATTATGCCCACAAGCCCGACGCGCTGGAAAACGTGCTGTCCTCGGTGCGCCCATTCACCACCGGCCGCGTCATCGTCGTGTTCGGCTGCGGCGGCGACCGCGACCGCGGCAAGCGACCGATCATGGGCGAGATTGCAACGCGGCTTGCAGATGTCGTCATCGTCACCGACGACAATCCGCGCTCCGAAGTGCCGAAAACGATCCGCGCCGCTATTTTGGCCGCCGCCCCCGGTGCCATCGAGATCGGCGACCGGCGCCAGGCGATCCACGAGGCGGTTGCCATGCTGCATGCCGGCGACACGCTGATCGTGGCCGGCAAGGGGCACGAGGAAGGCCAGACGATCGGCTCCGAGACCTTGCATTTCTCCGATCACGAGGAAGTTCGCGCGGCACTTACGGAGCGTGCCGCATGAGCTTGCTGTGGACCTGCGAGGCGCTGGTTGCCGCCATGGACGGGCGGCCGTTGGGGCCGATGCCGGAAGGCATTTCCGGCATTTCGATCGACAGCCGCAGCCTGCAGCCGGGCGACGCCTTCTTCGCCATCAAGGGCGAGGCGATGGACGGCCATGACTTCGCCACCGCCGCCATCAAGGCCGGCGCCGGCGTGCTGGTGGTGGCCGAAGGCAAGCTGCCGTCGCTCGGCCGGCTGACGGCGCCGATCATCGTCGTCGAGGACGTGCTGGTCGCACTGGAAAAGCTTGGAATTGCGTCGCGCGCCCGCTCGAGCGCGAAAATCATCGCTGTGACCGGTTCGGCCGGCAAGACCACGACCAAGGAAGCGCTGCGCCATGTGCTGCAAGCCGTCGGCAAGGTGCACGCCTCGGCGCAGTCCTTCAACAATCACTGGGGCGTGCCGCTGACCTTGGCGCGCATGCCTGATGATTGCGACTATGCCGTATTCGAGATCGGCATGAACCATCCCGACGAAATCCGGCCGCTGGTAAAAATGGTGAGGCCGCATGTCGCCATCGTCACCATGATCGCGGCGGCGCATCTCGGCTTTTTCCGCAATCTCGACGAGATTGCCAAGGCCAAGGCCGAGATTTTCGAAGGGCTGGAGCCCGAGGGGGCCGCCATCCTCAACCGCGACGATGCGCGCTTCAAGCTGCTCGACAAGATGGCCCATGCCGCCGGTGTCGAGCACGTCTACGGCTTCGGCGAGAATGCGCGCTCTACCTTCAAGCTCACCAAATGCGAACTGCATGCGGATCATTCCGACATCATCGCCAGGATCGGCGGCCACGAAGTGGCGGCGCGGATCGGCGCGCCCGGCCGCCATATGGTGCAGAACGTGCTGGCGGTGCTGGGTGCTGCGCATCTGGTCGGCGCCGATCTCGACAAGGTGGCTTCAGCACTGGCCGATCTCTCTGCCGAACGCGGGCGCGGCAAGCGCCATGTGCTGCGCCATCCCGGTGGCTCGACTTCGAGCCACCCAGGTGGCTCGACTTCGAGCTACCCAGGTGGACTGATCACGCTGATCGACGAAAGCTACAACGCCAATCCGGCATCGATGGCTGCTGCCATGGCATTGCTCAACGCGACGCCTGTGACGGGCGAGGGCCGCCGCATCGCCGTGCTCGGCGACATGCTCGAACTTGGCGACCATTCGGCCAAGCTGCATGCAGCCCTTGCCGACCTCATCGTCGGCACGGGCACGCGGACCGTCTTTCTCGGCGGCCCGGAAATGCGGGCGCTGGCAGAAGCGCTGCCGGCTGAGATCAAGACGGAATACCGCGCCGGTGTCGAGGAGTTGAAGCCGGTGCTGCTTGCCGCGCTCAAGCCGGGCGACGTGGTGATGATCAAATCGTCGAAGGGCATCGGCTTTGCAAAACTGGTCGATGCGCTGCTGGGCAAATTCCCGGCTGAATCGACAGCCAGAAAACAGACCTAGGTCGGGGGACGAAAAGCGCATGTTTACACTGCTCGTCGATTTTGCGGACAAGGTCTCGGTCTTCAATGTCTTCCGCTACATCACCTTCCGCACCGGCGGGGCGCTGATCACGTCGGCGCTGATCGTCTTCATCTTCGGGCCGACCATCATCAATTCGCTGCGGCTGCGGCAAGGCAAGGGCCAGCCGATCCGCGCCGACGGACCGCAGACGCATTTCAAGAAGGCCGGCACGCCGACCATGGGCGGACTGATGATCCTGTCGGGCATCATCGGCTCGTCGCTTTTGTGGGCCAACCTGTCGAGCATCTATGTCTGGGTGGTGCTGCTGGTGACGCTGGGCTTCGGCTCGATCGGCTTCTACGACGACTATCTGAAGGTGACGAAACAGTCACATCTCGGCTTTTCCGGCAAGGCAAGGCTGGCGCTTGAATTCGTTATCGCCGGCATCGCCGCCTGGGTGATCATGCACAATGGCCAGGCGCCGTTCTCTTCGTCGCTGACGTTTCCCTTCGCCAAGGAATTCATCGTCAATCTCGGCTGGTTCTTCATTCCGTTCTCCTGCTTCGTCATCGTCGGAGCAGGCAATGCTGTGAACCTCACCGACGGTCTGGACGGGCTGGCGATCGTGCCGATCATGATCGCGGCGGCCTCCTTCGGCGTCATCGCCTATCTCTCCGGCAACGCCGTGTTCGCCGAATATCTGCAGATCCATTTCGTGCCCGGCACCGGTGAACTGGCGGTCGTGCTCGGCGCTGTCATCGGCGCTGGCCTCGGCTTCCTCTGGTTCAACGCGCCGCCTGCGGCGATCTTCATGGGCGATACCGGCTCGCTGGCCATGGGTGGCCTGATCGGCACCGTCGCGGTCGCCACCAAGCACGAGATCGTGCTGGTCATCGTCGGCGGATTGTTCGTCGTGGAAATCCTGTCAGTCATCATCCAGGTCGGCTACTTCAAGATGACCGGCAAGCGGGTGTTCCTGATGGCGCCGATCCACCATCATTTCGAAAAGCTAGGCTGGACCGAAAGCCAGGTGGTGATCCGCTTCTGGATCATCGCCGTCATCCTGGCGCTGGTCGGCCTGTCGACCCTCAAGCTGAGATAGGAAGCCCTTTGATCCCCGCCGCATCCTTTTCAGGCAAGCGCGTTTCCCTCTTCGGGCTCGGTGGCTCGGGGATTGCGACGGCGCGCGCGCTGATCGAGGGCGGCGCGGACGTGCTGGCCTGGGACGACAATCCCGAAAGCGTTGCCAAGGCCGCCGTTGCCGGTATCGCGACCGCTGATTTGCGCGGCGCCGACTGGGCGAAATTCTCGGCTTTCGTGCTGTCGCCGGGCGTCCCGCTGACGCATCCCAAGCCGCATTGGACGGTGGAGCTGGCGCGCGGTTCAGGCGTCGAGATCATCGGCGACGTCGAGCTTTTCTGCCGCGAGCGGATGCTGAGCGCGCCGACGTCGCCCTTCATCGCCATCACCGGCACCAACGGCAAGTCGACGACGACCGCGCTGACCGCGCATATCCTGAAAGCCGCGGGACGCGACACCCAGATGGGCGGCAATATCGGCCGCGCGGTGATGACGCTCGATCCGCCCGAGCCCGATCGGCACTATGTGGTCGAATGCTCGTCTTACCAGATCGACCTCGCGCCCTCGATCAATCCGACGGCGGGCATCCTGCTTAACCTGACGCCCGATCATCTCGACCGCCACGGCACCATGCAGCACTACGCCGCGATCAAGGAGCGGCTGGTGGCCGGCAGCGAGACGGCGATCGTCGGCATCGACGATTCCTGGTGCGCGCAGATCGCCGAGCGGCTGGAGCGGGCGGGGCGGCATGTCACCCGCATTTCCAAGCGCCTGCCACTGACGGACGGCTATTTCGCCGATGGCACCAATCTGATGGAAGCGGTGCACGGCCGTTACAGCCGCGTCGCCTTCCTCGAAGGCATCGGCTCGCTGCGCGGCCAGCACAATGCCCAGAACGCGCTGGCGGCGGTCGCCGCTTGCCTCAAGGTCGGACTGGAGCTTGGCGAAATCCAGTCGGGGCTGGAAAGCTTTCCCGGCCTCGCTCACCGCATGGAGCAGGTCGGCCGCAAGGACCATGTGCTGTTCATCAACGATTCCAAGGCGACCAATGCCGATGCGGCAGCACCCGCGCTATCCAGCTTTACGCGCATCTACTGGATCGCCGGCGGCCTGCCCAAGGAAGGCGGCATCGAGCCGTTGCGCGGCTTCTTTCCGCGCATCGCCAAGGCCTATCTGATTGGCGAGGCGGCGCCGGCCTTTTCGGCGACGCTGGGCGAGGCAGTTCCCTACGAGATCTCAGGCACGCTGGCCGCCGCGGTCGAGCACGCCGCGCATGATGCCGCTAAGGACGACAGCGGCGAGGCGGTGGTGCTGCTGTCGCCGGCCTGCGCCAGTTTCGACCAGTTCAAGAATTTCGAAGTCCGCGGCGAAGCCTTCAGGCAAGCTGCGAATGCTATCGAGGGTGTGAAACCCATCGGAGGGGCACGATAATGCAAAGCCGTCTCGACAAAAGCCCGGTGGCAACCTGGTGGTGGACGATCGATCGCTGGTTCCTGGCGGCGTTCCTGTCGCTGATGGGGCTCGGCATCGTCTTGTCCTTCGCCGCCAGTCCGGCGGTGGCCGAACGCATCGGCCTCGACAGTTTCCACTTTGCCACCAGGCAGATCATCTTCACCGTGCCGGCGCTCGGTGTGATGCTGGCAGTCTCCTTCCTCGATTCCAGGCAGATCCGGCGCATGGCGCTGGTCATCCTGTGCCTGATGCTGGTGCTGATGGTGGCGGTGCTCTACATCGGCGTCGAGGTGAAGGGTGCGCGCCGCTGGGTGTCGCTTGCCGGCCTGTCGATCCAGCCGTCGGAATTCCTGAAGCCGGCCTTCGTCATCATGTGCGCGTGGCTTTTCGCCGAGCACAAGCGCCAGCCCGATATTCCGGGCAATCTGTTTGCCATGCTGCTGCTGGTGCTGGTCGTATCGCTGCTGGTGGCGCAACCGGACCTCGGCCAGACCATGCTGACGACCGGCACCTGGGGCATCATGTTCTTTATGGCCGGGCTGCCCTGGCTGTGGATCGTCGCGCTGGGTGCGGCCGGCGTCGGCGGCGTCTTTGCCGCCTATACGGTGTTCCCGCACGTTGCCCTGCGCATCGACAAGTTCCTCACCGGCGAGGGCGACACGTTCCAGGTCGACATGGGGCGCGAAGCGCTGATCAATGGCGGCTGGTTCGGAGTCGGACCGGGCGAGGGCACCGTCAAGCGCGTCATCCCCGACAGCCATGCCGACTTCGTCTTCTCGGTTGCCGGCGAAGAGTTCGGGCTGATCATGTGCTTCTTCATCATGTCGATCTTCGCCTTCATCGTTCTGCGCGGCCTCAACACGGCGCTGAAGGAGCATGACGATTTCACCCGCTATGCGGTCGGCGGCCTCGTCACCGTGTTCGGC
>NZ_RZRK01000184.1:0-9075 GCF_003997835.1 Mesorhizobium sp. M7A.F.Ca.CA.004.12.1.1 | reverse complement strand
CTTGTTCGACGAACCGACACGCGGCATCGATGTCGGCGCCAAGGCGGAGATCTATCATCTGATCGAGGAACTCGCCGCCGAGGGCCATGCCGTGATCGTCGTCTCCTCCGAACTCCCCGAAGTGATCCGGCTTGCCGACCGCGTGCTGGTCATGCGCGACGGCACGATCGCGGCCGAACTCCACAGAGACGATATCAGCGAACAGGCGATCGCGGCGCACGCCATCCCACAAACGCAAACGCCGGCCGCGCAACAGGCAAGGCAGTAGGTGACGGATATGTCGGATACCACTCTGGTGCGACCACGCGCCGAATTCCTGCGCGGCGTTTCCATGCGCGACGCCGGCACGCTGATCGGCCTTGTCGTGATCCTGGCAGTATTCGGCACGCTGGTGCCCGGCTTCTTCGCCGAGCGCAACCTGATCAACATCCTGCAGCAGTCGAGCATCAATGCCTGTTTGGCGCTGGGCATGACGCTGGTCATCATCTCCGGTGGCATCGACCTGTCGGTCGGGCCGACGGCGGCACTCTCGGCCGTCATCTCGGCCTCTATGATGGTCGCCGGCGTGCCGTTTCCGTTGGCCATCGCCGCCGGCTTCGCCATTGGCCTTGCCTGCGGCCTCGTCAACGGCGTGCTCGTCGCCTATGTCGGGCTGCAGCCCTTCATCGTCACGTTGGGAACGCTCAGCACCTATCGGGCGCTGGCGCTGATCTACACCGGCGGCAATCCGGTGCTCGGCCTTCCGCCAAGCTTTCGCGCCATCTTCAACGGATCGCTGTTTGGACTGCCTCTGGCGGTCATCATCGTCGCCTGCGTGGCTGTCGTCGCCTGGGTCGTTTTGAAGAAGACGCCCTTCGGCGAATATCTGCTTGCCGTCGGCGGCAACGAGGAGGCGGCCTACATCGCCGGCGTGCCGATTGCCCGCACCAAGATCGCCGCCTACATGATCTCGGGCCTGCTGGCGGCGCTTGCCGCGCAGATCCTGGTCGGCCGGCTCGGCGCCGCCGTGCCCATCCTCGGCAATCTCTGGGAACTCGACGCTATCGCGGCTGCCGCCATCGGCGGCGCCTCGCTGATGGGCGGCAAGGGCAGCATCGTCGGCACCATCCTGGGCGCCGTCATCCTCGGCGCCATGCGCAACGGTTTGACGCTGATGAACGTCCAGTCCTTCTATCAGCTTCTGGCAACTGGTCTTATAATCCTCGCCGCGATGCTTATCGATCGCGTGACGAGGGGGCGTGGATGACCTTGAGCGGGCTGGACCTGAAAGCGGTAGGACCGCGCATCCGCATGATGATGCCGCATCTCACCCCGTTGGAGGCGAAGGTGGTGGAAACCGTCTTCGGCCGGCGCGGTTTCGACGAGAGCATTCCGCTGAAACAGATCGCCGAAGAGTCCGGCGTGTCCGAGGCGATGGTGGTCAAAATCGCCAAGAAGCTCGGCTTTTCCGGCTATCGCGACTTCCGCACCGCCGTCTATGAATACAGTCGCCTGCCGACCGCCGAGATGCACCAGGAACTGTCATCCGACGACAGTTCGGCCGAGATCGTGCAAAAAGTGTTTCGCACCTCCATCCAGGCGCTGGAGGAGACGCTGGCGATCCTCGACATCGAGGATTTCGACCGGGCCGCCGAGCTGCTCTTCCGTGCCAAGAACCGGGATTTTTATGGCGTCGGCGGCTCGGCGCAGATCGCTCGCGATGTCTCGCACAAGTTTCTGCGCATCGGCATCCGCGCATCCGTCTATGACGATTCGCATATGATGCTGATGTCGGCCTCGCTGCTCGGCGGCGACGACATCGCCGTCGGCTTCTCGCATTCGGGAGACACGTCGGCCGTCATCGACGCCATCCAGCTGGCCCGCAAGAACGGTGCCCGCACGCTGGCCATCACCAACTACGACAACTCGCCGCTGGCTGCGGTCGCCGACATCGTGCTTTGCTCGACCGCGCAAGGCTCGCCGCTGATGGGCGAGAACGCAGCGGCGCGCATTGCCCAGCTCAACATCCTCGACGCGCTGTTCGTGGCGGTGGCACAGCGCGATTATCAGGCGGCGGAGCGCAATCTCGGCCGCACCATGTCCGCGGTGACATCGAAACGAAAAGACCGGGGCTCATGACGACATCGCCGCTGGTCACCGTGTTCGGCAGCTTGCACTACGACATCATGGTCGACGCGCCCGACCGCCCGCGCAAGGGCGAGACGGTGACCGGCCATGCCTGGCACCCGAAATGCGGCGGCAAGGGCGGCAATCAGGCTGTCTCGGCGGCGCGGGCCGGCGTGCGCGCGGCGATGATCGGCGCCGTCGGCGACGATGATTTCGGGCGGGCGTTGCTGGCCAATCTCAATCGCGCAGTGGTCGACCACCGCTTCGTGCGGGTGGCCGCTGGCGCCGGCTCCGGCATGAGCGTGGCGATCTTCGACGCGGGCGGCGACTATGGCGCGGTGATCGTCTCGGGCAGCAATCTGACACTGGGCCATGCCGACATTGCCTCTGCTTCCGATGTGATGGTCCAAACGGCAGTGCTTTTGTTGCAGAACGAAGTGCCGGAAGCCGGCAACATTGCCGCCGCACGCGCCGTCAAAGCACGGGGCGGCCGCGTCGTGCTCAACGCGGCCCCCGCGCGCGAACTCTCCGACGAGTTGATCGCGCTGGTCGACATATTGGTGGTCAACGCCATCGAGGCTGAATTCCTGGCTGGCACAGCAGTGTTCGAGACGCTGGACGGGGCCGCCCAAGCCGCACGGCTGCTGGCCGATCTTTATCCGGTGGCGATTGTCACGGCGGGCGGCGAGGGCGTCGCCTGTTGCGATCGGAGCGGTGAGGCGTTTGCTCTGTCCGCCATCCCCGTCAAGGTCGCCAGCACGCATGGCGCCGGCGATGAATTCGTTGGCGCGCTGGCCGCGGGACTTGCCCGTGGGCAGACCATGCGGGCGGCCATCACCGCCGCCAACGCGGCTTCGGCCTTGCTGGTCTCGACGCCAGAGGCCGAGCGCGACGGCATCTGATGGCCTGATTCAACGTTGCAAAGAGCTGCGGCCGCCGCCTGTCCTTGCGGCCTCGCGCGAATTCCGCTAAGGCGCGCCTTTGTCGCCGGGGAACACGGACTTGGACGATCAACGCGCCGACGTCGCCATCATCATGGGCAGCCAGTCCGACTGGGCGACGATGCGCCATGCGGCCGAAACGCTGGAAGCACTCGGCATCCCGCACAAACGGCTGATCATCTCCGCGCATCGCACCCCAGACCGGCTCTATGATTTCGCCAAGGGCGCCAAGGCGGCCGGTTATCAGGTGATCATCGCCGGCGCCGGCGGTGCAGCACACCTGCCCGGCATGACGGCGGCGATGACGCCATTGCCGGTGTTCGGCGTGCCGGTGGAATCGAAAGCGCTTTCCGGGCAGGATTCGCTGCTGTCCATTGTCCAGATGCCGGCCGGCATTCCCGTGGGCACGCTGGCCATCGGCAAGGCGGGCGCTGCCAACGCAGCCCTTCTAGCCGCCGCCGTGCTGGCCCTGAACGATAACGAGCTTGCCGTCCGCCTGGATGCCTGGCGCGCCGCGCAGACCGCCAAGGTCGCGGCAGAACCGACGGATACGCCGTGAGCCTGCCCGCCGGATCGACCATCGGCATCATTGGCGGCGGCCAGCTCGGCCGCATGCTGGCTGTTGCTGCCGCCCGCCTCGGCTACCGCACCGTGGTGCTGGAGCCGCAAGCGGATTGCCCCGCGGCACAGGTCGCCAACCGGCAGATAACAGCCGCCTATGACGACCCGGCCGCCCTTGCCGAACTGGCAGGCTCGAGTTCCGTCGTCACCTACGAGTTCGAGAACGTGCCGGTTGCAGCCGCCAGTGCGCTGGCCGCCAAGGTTCCGGTCTATCCGCCGGCGCGTGCGCTGGAAGTGGCGCAGGACCGGGTGGACGAAAAAACATTCCTCAACGGCATCGGCATTGCCACCGCCGATTTCCACGCCGTCGACAATGATGACCAGCTGATCGCGGCGCTGAAAGCATTCGACGGCAGCGGTGTCCTGAAGACCCGGCGCATGGGCTATGACGGCAAAGGCCAGCGCGTCTTCCGCAACATGGAAGCCGGCGGCTTCGCCGGCACATGCGAGGCGATGGGCAATGTGCCTCTGATCCTGGAGGCCTTCGTGCCGTTCGAGCGCGAGATATCGGTGATCGCGGCGCGTGGGCTGGACGGTGCGGTTGTCGCTTACGATCCAGCCGAGAATATCCATCGCAACGGCATTCTCCACACATCGACCTTGCCGGCCGCCATTATGCCGGAGACGGCGGAAGCGGCCCGAACGGCCGCATCGAAGATCCTGTCGGCGCTGAACTATGTCGGCGTCATCGGCGTCGAGTTCTTCGTGCTGGCGGACGGCTCGCTGCTGGCCAACGAGATCGCGCCGCGCGTGCACAATTCCGGCCATTGGACGGAAGCCGCCTGTATCGTCTCGCAGTTCGAGCAGCATATCCGCGCCATCGCCGGCCTGCCGCTCGGCGCCCCGGACCGCCATTCCGACTGTGTGATGGAAAACCTGATCGGCGACGATGTGCTGCGCGTCCCGGAGCTTCTCGCCGAGCCCGATCTGATGCTGCATCTCTACGGCAAGGCCGAAGCGCGGCTCGGCCGCAAGATGGGGCATTTCACTCGGATCAGCCGTCGCGCCTCATAGGGTTGCCTACTGCAAATCGTCGCTCTCGTCCTCGCCTGGATTGGCGCAACTCACATCGCCTTCCTCGCAATTGGCCGCGGCAGCGAGCTGCTTGATGCGATCATTGGTCAATCTGGTCAGGCATTGCGATACTGCCATCGGATGGATCGAGCCGCCTTGACTGGCGGCGGTGGAATGCGCGCATTCGGCATCGCGAAAAGTGATCCAGGCGCGCTGCGCCACCTGCAGCAATCTCTTGCCGCCGGCGTCATCCGAGCTGGTAAGGTCCTGATAGGCCTTGTTGAGCTTGGCGTCGGCCGCCTGATAGTCTTCGCCGGCACAGATGTTCATCATCTGCTGGCTATCGTCGCTGCGGTCGCATTCCTGCGCGCGAGCAACCGAAGCTGCCGCCAGCAGGACAAGGCAGGCGGACAGGAACATTCGGCGCATGGTTCTCTCCAAATCACTTCACGGCGACCGCATCATCCCAGCCGGCCCCAGGGCCGCGCAATGCCGCAAGGCCGACATGGCGGATAATTGATGACAGGGACGATTCACAGCCGCTATGGAGCACGCTTGCGGTTGACAGGGACAAGGCTCCTCGTTTATGAGCCTCCCACAGTTCAAAGGCGCGTCTTCTGGCGCGCCTTAAAATTTCGACCCGGACCGGGTCCACACCGACAGGCAAGACCATGAAGATCAAGAATTCGCTCAAGGCGCTGAAGGCGCGTCACCGCGACAACCAGTTGGTTCGCCGCAAGGGCCGCGTCTACATCATCAACAAGACCGCCCCGCGCTACAAGGCACGCCAGGGCTGAGTTTTCGGGCAGGAGGCTGTTGCCTCCCCCCATTTGATGCTTGTTGCCGCCTGCCGGCATTTTCACGCCAAATTCAGTTTGACGTTCCGTCGCCCGGGACTAGAGTCCGGCGATGCGGATTCTTTTTGCATTTGTGACATCTCTGCTTGTTTCCGGCGTCATTTATGGCCCGGCATGGGCGGACGATGCTGTCGCGCCGCCGGCCACTCAGGACGCGCCGCCCGCCGCAACGACGAAACAAGCCCGCCTCGACCAGTTGTTCAGCGATCTGAAACGCGAGCGCAACGAAAAGGCGGCCGAGCGCATCGCCGGCAACATCTGGAGCGAGTGGTCGCAATCCGGCAGCGCCTCGATCGACCTGATGATGCAGTGGTCGCAAAAAGCCGTCGAGGGCCAGAAGTTCGACGTCGCGCTCGATTTCCTCGACCAGGTGGTGACTTTGCAGCCGACTTATGCCGAAGGCTGGAACCGGCGTGCCACCGTCCATTTCATGATGAAGAACTACGGCAAGTCGATGTCCGACATCGACCAAACGCTGCAGCTCGAGCCGCGCCATTTCGGTGCGCTGTCCGGCCTGGCGCAGATCATGGCGCTGACCGGCCACAAGCAATCGGCGCTCGAGGCCTGGCAGAAGGTGCTGGCCATCTATCCGATGATGCGCAGCGCCCAGGACCAGGTCGGCACGATTTCGGAGGAACTTGCCGGTGAAGGCATTTAAGGGAATAGGCAGTAGGGATTAGGCAGTAGGTCCAGACCGCTCTGCGGAACACACATGCCTACTGCCTACTGCCTACTGCCTACTGCCTACTGCCTACTGCCTACTGCCTACTGCCTACTGCCTACTGCCTACTGCCTACTGCCTACTGCCTACCCTACAACTTATCCCCCTCCACCTCGTATCTCCCCCATGAACCTGATCTACGCCGCCCTTGCCTTCCTGATGGCGCTTGTCTTCGGCTTTGTCGGCGTCACCCGCGTCGGGTCATGGCTGATCGAGCGTCGTAATCCGCCGATCGGCGAGTTCGCCGACATCGACGGCGCCCGCATCCACTATGTCCATGTTCCGGCGCCCGCCAATGCCGAGTTGCCGCCGATCGTCTTCATCCATGGCGCCAGCGCCAATCTCAGGGACCAGATGCTGCCGCTGCGCCCCTTGCTCGAAGGCCGCGCCGAAATGCTGTTCTTCGACCGGCCAGGCCATGGCTGGTCGGGTCGCGGCACCAACAACGAGAACCCGTCGGCGCAGGCCAACACCATTGCCGCACTGATGGACCATCTCGGCATCAAAAAGGCTGTCATCGTTGGCCATTCCTTCGGCGGCGTGGTGACATCGGCCTTTGGCCGCGAACATCCAGACAAGACACTCGGGCTCGTCTTTCTCGCACCGGCGACCCACCCATGGCCGGGCGGCGCAACCGCCTGGTACTACGATCTGACCACCATGCCGGTGCTCGGTTGGCTGTTTTCCGAAACGCTGACCTATCCGGCCGGAACCCTGCAGATGGCCGACGCCACCACCTGCGTCTTTTCGCCCAACAAGGTGCCGGACAATTACCTCAGCTCGGTCTCTATCCCGCTGGTGCTGCGACCAACAGCCTTTCGTGCCAACGCCACCGATGTCGCCGGGCTCTATCGCTACGCGCTCGCCACCGCACCGCGTTACGCCGAGATCAAGGCGCCGACCGTGGTGATTTCAGGCGATCGCGACAAGGTGGTCTATGCACATATCCATTCGGTCGGCCTGGCGCGCGACATTGCCGGTGCCGAACTCGTGTGGGTGCACAATCTCGGTCACAAGCCAGACTGGATCGCGACCGACCTGACCGTCGGCGCCATCGAGAAGGTCGCTGGCAAGAATATGGACCTGCCGGCGATGGCCAGGACCGTGGAGGCGCGCATCGCCGGCGACGCCTACGGCGCCGGCAGATGCGCCGATATCAAGGTACCGCAGGCCGAACTCGCGCCGACCTAAAGCGGGCCGCCTGAATCCGTTCAGAGGCGACACGCTTCAGGAATCTAGCGGCTGACTTGTGTGTCCGAACCGATATAGGCGATGCGCAGCATGTTGGTCGAACCCGGTGTCCGCAGCGGCACGCCCGCGGTGATGATGACGCGGTCGCCAGGCTTGCCGAAGCCTTCGTCGAAGGCGATGCGGCAGGCGCGATTGACCATGTCGTCGAGATCGACGGCGTCGGGTGAGACGACGCAATGCGTGCCCCACAAAAGCGACAGCCGCCGCGCCGTGTTGAGGATCGGCGACAGCGCGATAACAGGCACCTGCGGCCGCTCGCGGGCGGCGCGCAGGCCTGTGGTGCCCGATGCGGTGTAGGTGATGATCGCCGACAGCTTCAGCGTTTCGGCGATCTCGCGCGCGGCCAGCGAAATGGCGTCGGCGCCGGTCGCCTCCGGCTCGGAGCGCTGGGCGTTGATGATGCCGGCATAGGTCGGATCGGTTTCGACCTTGGTGGCGATACGGTTCATCATTGCCACAGCCTCGACGGGATAGGCACCCGCCGCCGATTCCGCCGACAGCATGATGGCATCGGCGCCTTCGAAGACGGCGATCGAAACATCGGACACTTCGGCGCGGGTCGGCACCGGTGCCGTGATCATCGATTCCAGCATCTGCGTTGCAACCACCACCGGCTTGCCGGCGCGGCGTGCGGCGCGCGTGATCTGCTTCTGGATGCCGGGCACCGCCTCGAGCGGCATCTCGACGCCGAGATCGCCGCGGGCGACCATCAGCGCGTCGGACAGTTCGATGATTTCGGCCAGCCGGGCGACAGCCTGCGGCTTCTCGATCTTGGCCATGATCAGCGCCCGCCCGCGTGCGATCTTGCGCGCTTCCGCCAGATCCTCCGGCCGTTGCACGAAGGACAGCGCCACCCAGTCGACGCCTGTGGCCAGCACGGCATCGAGGTCCTTGCGGTCCTTCTCGGTCAGCGCGCCGACCGGCAGATCGGTGTCGGGCAAGCTGACGCCTTTCTTGTCGGAAATCGTGGTGCCGGCGACGACGGTGCAGACGATCGACTTGCCGTCGCTCTTCACCGCCTTCAGCTCGAGCTTGCCATCGTCGATCAGCAGGCGATGGCCGGCTTCGACCGAGCTCAGGATTTCCGGATGCGGCAGATAGACCCTGGTCGAGGTGCCGGGCTCGGGATTGTCGTCGAGGGTGAAGGTCTGGCCTTGCGTCAGCACTTCCTTGCCATTGGCGAACTTGCCGACGCGCAGCTTTGGTCCTTGCAGGTCGGCCAGGATGCCGATCGGCCGGCCAACCGCTTCCTCGACAGCGCGGATGCGTCCGACCAGCGTGCGCATCAGTTCATGGTCGGTATGGCTCATATTGATGCGGAACACATCGGCGCCCGCTTCGAACAGTTTCTTCAGCATCTCCTCCGACGAGGAGGCCGGACCGATGGTGGCTAGGATCTTGACCTTGCGGCTACGTCTCATTGACTGTTTGTTCCCGGGGCGGCTGGAGCGCCTCCCGTTGTGGACTCATCGGTCAGCTGGACCATCCAGCTTGCCTGTTCGCCCGTGTCATATTCCTGGAATCCGGCGCGCTGGAAGCCCCGGGCAACGCAGTCGGTCACGCC
>NZ_RZRK01000183.1:0-9100 GCF_003997835.1 Mesorhizobium sp. M7A.F.Ca.CA.004.12.1.1 | reverse complement strand
ACAAGAAGGCCGTGATGCATGAAAAGCCGGCACCTGTGCCGGCTTTTCATGCATCACGGCCTTCTTGTCGCCCTGCAACGTCTGCGCAATGGCTTCCATCGGCACGATATCGACCGCGACCGACTCGACGTCGGACGACGGAAGTGCCGCCGGCGCCGTCAGCGTGAACAGGCCGAAGGTCAGCGCCGCCGTATGCAAGATCACCGATGTGGTGAGGCCGGTCTTCATCGCGCGTCTATTGGTCCTGTTCCTGCAGTGAAACCAAGCCGATGTTCTTGTAGCCAGCGGCCGAAATGCGGGCCATCACCTTCATCGCCGTGCCATAGTCGGTGGACTTGTCGCCGCGGATGAAGATGCGCTCCTCATAGCCGGTCTTCGAGATCGCCTGCAGCTTGGCCACCAGCTCCTCGATCGGGATCTCGGTTTCCTGCAGATAGATCTGGCCGGCGGCGTTGATCGAGACGGTGATCGGCTGCGTGTCGGCATTCATCGCCTTGGCCTGCGTATCCGGCAGGTCGATCGGCACGCCGACCGTCAGCATCGGTGCGGCGACCATGAAGATGATCAGCAGCACCAGCATCACGTCGACCATCGGCGTGACGTTGATCTCGGACATCAGTGCATGGTGACGGCCGCGCCGCCTGTGGCCGCGCCCGCCGCGCCCTCCCATGCCCATGGACATACCCATCTGCTACTCCTCAGGCCTTGGGGGCCACTTTTTCATCGATTTGGCGCGAGAGTATGGCGGAGAACTCGTCGGAGAACCCTTCCATGCGCACGGCTATCTTGCTCGCATCGGACGACAGCTTGTTGTAGGCGATGACGGCCGGAATGGCGGCGAGCAGGCCGATGGCCGTCGCCAGCAACGCTTCGGCGATGCCCGGCGCAACCACTGCGAGACTGGTGTTCTTGGAGCCGGCGATCGCCTGAAACGACGTCATGATGCCGATGACGGTGCCGAACAGGCCGATGAAAGGTGCCGCCGAGCCGGTGGTGGCGAGGAAACCTAGGCGGCCTTCCAGCTTTTCCATCTCGCGGGTCAGCGCCAGGTCCATCGCCTTGTCGATGCGGGTCTGCAGGCCGAGCGGCGACTTGGCGCCCTTCTCGAAACTCTTCTTCCACTCGCGCATGGCGGCGACGAAAATGGCGCCCATGCCGGTGGTCTTGCGGTCGGCGAGCGTGCGGTAGAGCTCCTCCAGCGACTGCCCCGACCAGAACACCTGTTCGAACCGGTTGAGCGCCAGCCGCATGCGGGCATAGGAAACCAGCTTGTCGACGATGATCGCCCAGGTCCAGACCGAGGCGCAGAGCAGGCCGATCATGACCAGCTTGACAACCCAGCTGGCCGAAACGAACAGCGACCAAACCGACAATTGCGCGCCCGGGTCGGCGAGTGCGATATTTTCCATCGTTACGTCCTTAAGATTTTCCGGGCGAAGCTGGCGGCTGGCCCCTGGCATCCCTTGTGGTCGGTTCGCACGAAGCTACCGGAACAACCCCAAACTGTGCCGTTATCGGCCTTTTCGGGGCAAATATTGGTGAAAGGAAGGCGTTCGATAACGCCAATCTTCACCAATCTCTTCATGAACCGTTATGGTTAAGGATGGGTTAGTATATAAGGCGCGGCGCATTGCCACGCCCAATGGCAAGGCCATCAATTCAATGGCTGCGCTAGGGTGTGCTGAGATTCAGGTCAGGCCGAGCCGAAAGCGGTAGATTCCGAGAACCGGAGCGGAGCGTACTTTCGTACGTGAGCACAGTTCTACCGCGATGCGGTAGAACGGGGAAGCGCAGGAAGCTGCTGTTTGCAGGCCGGCATCACCTGAATATCAGCGCACCCTCGGCATGAATGCCGCCACCCATTCCCTGGGAAAACGCCTTGGGCGGCCATTCTCACCGATGATCGCCGCCTCGACCTTGGCCTCGACCAGCAGTTCGTCGCCACGCTTGAGCTGCTGCGCCATGAAGATGCGCGCGCCGGAAATCTCCTCGGTGCGGGTGTCGACCGTCAGGATGTCGTCGATGCGGGCGGGGCCGCGAAAGTCGATCTCCATGCGGCGCACCACCCAGACTATTCTTTCGCCATGCTTGCCATCGGCAAGCTCTGTGTGGTGCACGCCGGTCAGCCGGAGATAGTCGGAGCGACCGCGTTCGAAGAATTCGAGATAGCGCGCATGGTAGACGACGCCGGAGAAATCGGTGTCGGCATAATAGACCCGCGCCATCAGCCGATGGCCGAACGTGGTCAGCGCGCCGGAAAGCCCGGCCAGCAGCGTCGCCGATTCACCATGATCGCCCATTGCGCTTCCTTTTTCAGCCCCGACCAGGCACCGGTTTCCCGCGGAACATAACATCGGATGGCACTGTTGACGGCGATGATCAAGAGTTTGACGGCGGCGCTGTTCGTGCTCGTGGCTTTGGCGCTGCCTGGCCAGGCCGCGACATTCTCGATGAAGCGCGGCCTCAACCTCGACCAATGGGTCACATGGCCCGGCGAAGACCAGTGGGGCGACGCCGAAGCCATCCTGCCCTATCCGGAATGGCGCAAATTCCTTGGGGAGAACGACCTCAAGGCGCTGAAGGATGCCGGCCTCGATTTCCTGCGCATGCCGGTCGACCCTTCGCCTTTCCTGTCCGACCAGACCGTGGCCTTGCGTGACGACCTCTATGCCAGCGTGCTGGACTCCGTGCGCATGATCAACCGCGCCGGCCTGAAGGTTATCGTCGACATGCACCTGATCCCGGCCGGCGGCAGCCGCAAGATCGGCATGGCTGAAGTGATGGACGACCCGCGGACCTTCGACGCCTATGTCGAGATGGTCCGCAAGATGGCCCGCACGCTGGCCGGCGAAGATCCCACCCAGGTTGCCTTCGAGCCGATGAACGAACCGATCGTCGACTGCGACAGCGATGGCACCAGCCTGTGGCCGGACCGCCAGCGCAAACTGTTCGCCGCGGCGCGATCCTCGGCGACGAAACTGACCCTCGTGCTGACCGGCGCCTGCTATTCCGCGGCGAGCTCGCTGGAGAAGATCGACCCGAAGGCGATCCCTGACGACAACGTCATCTGGACCTTCCATTCCTACGATCCGTTCCTGCTCACCCATCAGGGAGCGACCTGGGCCGGCGACTTCATCCCCTATGTGACTGGCCTGCCCTATCCGTTGACCGCGGTGCCCAAGGCACAGCTCGACGTGACGCTCGACACCATCCGCGCCAGGATCAAGGCCGAGGCCCCGTGGACACGGCAGAGCGGCCTGCTTGCCTATCTCGACGAACAGGTCGCCAGCATGGACAGTCCCGACAAGTTGCTGGGCCTCATGGATGCGCCGTTCAAAAAGGTCGAGGCATGGGCGAAGGCCAACGGCGTCAAGCCGGAAAACATCTCGCTGGGCGAGTTCGGCATGATCCGCCAGGAATATGGCAACGCCTATGTGATGCCCGCCGAGTACCGGGCCGCCTATGTCAGGGACATGATCGGGCGCGCCGAAGCGCACGGCTTCTCATGGGCGGTGTGGAGCTATGGCGGCGCCTTCGGCATCGTCGACGCCTTCAACGGCGACAAGGCCGAACCGGATGTAATGGACGTGATCCGCGGGCTGCATTGATCGCTCAGCCAAGATCGGTCGAGAAGATTCCGGGCGCATTCAAAAAACGTACCGACGCAATGCTGAGCCAATGCCCGAGACGACGGGGCGGCGCACTGGAAAATTACTCTTCCTGGAACAGGTTGATCTGCTGCTGCGCCAGATCCTTCGGCGCGTCGAGGCCGAGATGGCGCCAGGCATTGGCCGTCAGCATGCGGCCGCGCGGTGTGCGCTGGATGAAGCCCTGCTGGATCAGATAGGGCTCGATGATGTCCTCGATGGCATCGCGCGGCTCTGACAGGCCGGCGGCGATCGTCTCGATGCCGACCGGCCCGCCGCCGAAATTGCGCGCGATCATGCTGAGATACCGCCGGTCGAGCGCGTCGAGGCCGAGCGCATCGACCTCCAGCCGGGTGAGCGCCTCGTCGGCGATCTTGCGGTCGACATGGCCGTCGCCGGCCACCGAGGCGAAATCGCGCACACGGCGTAAGAGCCGGCCGGCGATGCGTGGCGTGCCGCGCGCACGCCGCGCGATCTCCAGCGCACCGTCGTCGCCAAGCGGCATTTGCAGGATGCGGGCGCCGCGCCGCACGATCTGCTCCAGCTCTTGGACCGTGTAGAAATTGAGCCGTACCGGAATGCCGAAACGGTCGCGCAGCGGATTGGTGAGCAGGCCGAGCCGCGTGGTGGCGGCGACGAGCGTGAAGCGGGCAAGGTCGATCTTGACCGAACGCGCCGCCGGTCCTTCGCCGATGATCAGGTCGAGCTGGAAATCCTCCATCGCCGGATAAAGGATCTCCTCCACCGCCGGGCTCAGCCGATGGATCTCGTCGATGAACAGCACGTCGCCTTCCTCGAGATTGGTCAGCAGCGCGGCAAGATCACCGGCCTTGGCGATGACGGGACCCGAGGTCGAGCGGAAATTGACGCCGAGTTCGCGCGCCATGATCTGCGCCAGCGTCGTCTTGCCGAGACCGGGCGGCCCGACGAACAGCACATGATCGAGTGCCTCGTTGCGGCCCTTGGCGGCCTCGATGAACACTTTGAGATTGGCCCGCACCGCCGCCTGGCCGACGAAATCGTCGAGCGTCTGCGGCCGCAAGGTCTGCTCGGCATCCTCGCCGCGTTTTTCCGGCGCAATCAGGCGGGGCGACAGGCTCATGACGCCTTCCTTGCACACGGCAAGGAACTGAACAAGCGACGGTTCACCGCGCCAGTTCCTTCAGCCCGAAGCGGATCAGCTTCGGCGCATCGGCATCCTCGCCCGCCGTCTTCAGCGCCGCCGCCACAGCATTGGCGGCGGTGTCGCGCGAATAGCCGAGATTGACCAGCGCCGAGACCGCGTCGGTGATGGGCGCGGATGCCACGCCGTCACCGAGTTCCTGTTTCAGGCCGATGGTGCCCGAGGCGGTTCCGGCGTAGGCCGGCGCCTTGTTCTTCAACTCGGTGACGATGCGCTCGGCCACTTTCTTGCCGACGCCGGGCGCGCGCGAAACCATGGCGATATCGCGCAGCGCAATGGCGTTGGCGAGATCCGCCGGCGCCAGCGTCGACAGGATGGCCAGCGCCACCTTGGCGCCGACGCCCGGAACATTGTTCATCAGCAGCCGGAACCACTCGCGTTCCAGCACCGACTGGAAGCCGTAGAGGCGCAGCATGTCCTCGCGCACATAGGTCTCGATGAACAGCACCACCGCTTCGCCGGGCGAAGGCAGCGCCGCCAGCGTGCGCGCCGAGCAATAGGCGACGTAGCCGACGCCATGGATGTCCACGAGGCAATGGTCCTCGTCGACCTCGTCCAGCGTGCCCTTGAGCTTGCCGATCATGCCAGACCTTTCATGGAAGATGGGCTCTCATGGGTGCGTCTCAGGAGAGATGATGTCGAGGTCGGGAAAATAGCTGCGGTAGCGAGCAGCGTCGCGGGTCAAAAGACGATGTCCAGCGACGGTCGCGTGAGCGCCGATAAAGAAATCGGGCAAGGTTCTTTCCCTGACGCCACCGGCCCGGCGATAGCGGGAATGCGTAACGCCGGCAAGGAACGCCGCGTCCCAAGATACAAGTTCGCGATCCATCCCAAGCATGTCGACTGCTTTTCGAAGCGCCGTTTCCGTCGCAATCAGCGGCGCCAACTCGGACCAGACGATCGTGTTGACCACCAACGCGCCGTCGCGGCGGCAGGAGGCGATTGCCGATGCCGACCATCCTTTCATCGGTCCGGCTGGACCCCAAACATCGATCAGGACATTTGTGTCAATCAACGTCGAGATCTTCACGCGGCCCCCTCAACCACTCCATGTACTGATCGGTGGTCATGCCTCCCAGATCCAACGTCCCCTCCATCTGGTCGAGGACATCGCTGAACCTGCGCAATTTCTCTTCCTGGGAGAGGTTCTCGTTGACGGCAACCAGCCGAACACCCTCGTCGGTGGCCACGAACTCCACCTCGGAGCCCGGGGCGATGCCCAGACGGTCCCTTATCGGCTTGGGGATTGTGACTTGCCCCTTGGTGGTCACGCGCATGGTAATACCTCTGCGGTATTACTTATCCCTGCAGCGTGAACAAGTCAAGAACATAGCTAGCCGGCCAGCGCCATCCTGTAGGCCACGCTCTGCCGGTGATGCGCGTGGCAGATGGCGATGGCGAGCGCATCAGCGGCATGTTCGGTATCGAAGACGGCTTTCGGCAACAGCACCTTCACCATCATGTGGATCTGCTTCTTGTCGCCATGGCCGACGCCGATCACCGCCTTCTTCACCGCGTTGGGCGCATATTCTGCAACGACAAGCCCCGCACGCGCCGGCACCAGCATGGCGATGCCACGCGCCTGGCCGAGCTTCAGCGTTGCCACCGCGTCCTTGTTGACGAAGGTCTGTTCGACCGCCGCCTCGTGCGGCATCGCGCTGTGCAGGATTTCGGCGAGCCCGTCATGCAGCTGGCACAGCCGCGTTGCCAGCGCCGCCTTGTCGTCGGACTTCACAGTGCCGGAAGCAATGAAGCGCAGCGAATTGCCGAGGCTTTCGACGATGCCCCAGCCGGTGCGCCGAAGCCCAGGATCGATACCGATGATGCGAATCGCTTCCGCCATTTGCCGAGTTTACCTCCGGCCCACAGCGATGCCAGCGAAATGTGAACAAACCGGAAACAGAAGACGGACCGAGGTCTAACCCCGAGCGAAAGCCGTGTTGAGCAGGCTGATCTGGTCGGAAACCGGATTGAGGCGGCGAGCCATCGGTTGCATGTCGACCAAGGCGCTCGAGCCATAGATCTCCTCGTCCATGCGGCGCACCAGTGCTTGCAGGCGCAGCGAGCGGGTGACGAGATCGAGGAAATCCTCGGGCAACTCGGCCCAGCCGGCGGCTTCGTCATGGGCGGAAGCGGTGTCGAGACGCACCTTGGACTTTTCCGACGCGACCTGGTCGCGGGTCATCTCGCCGGAATTGGCGGCGCGCTGCAAAAGCAGCCAGGACGCAACCTGCATCAGCCTGGTGGTCAGCCGCATCGATTCGGCCGCATAGAGCGTGGCGCCCAGCCGCGACAGTTTCTTTGCCTCGGCCCGGCCCTTGCCGTCGAGATATTCGGCGGCCTGTTCGACCAGGCCCATGCCTTCCTGGTAAAGCGGCTTGAAGGATTGCGAGAAAACCCGGCGCTCCGCCAGCTTGACGGTTTTCGCACTGCCCTTCGAAGGCTCGTTCATTGATACGCCCCTGCACTTGCAACCGGCCGATTCGGCTCCCTGCCGATACACCCGGAACCCTATCTGACTGAAGCTTGAAAATGCGCTTCGTCACCGGCGAAGGCAAGCACATGTTTAACAGAAGGTTAACGGCGAGCCGCCATTGGGCGGCCCCGCTGAGACGCGGACAAAAAGGGAAATGAAGACAAAAAAAGAGCCGCGGATAAGGCGGCTCTCAGGAGTTTAACAGGGAGGCGTCAAACAAAGTGGCTCCAACCACTCGGTAAGAATCCAGATCACTGGATGAACATAGTAAACACCTGTAAAGCTTAATGAAGCCTTAACGGCGCGGATGTTTTTTGACCGAACGCCGCCATACTGTGCCGTAACAGGACAGCATCTCCTGCGTTAGGCTAGCTCAGGCTGTCCTCCAGATCGCCGGCACAGCCTCACCTTACCCCAGGTCCAGCTCAGGCCGTCTTCCAGATCGCCGGCAAGGCGATGAAGGCGAACAGCAGCATGGCTGCGTAGAAGCCCATCGAGGAGGCCGCCACCAGCGGTTCGATCGCGGCATTGCCGGCAAGCAGGAAGTAGAGGCCGATCAGCAGGCCGATGCCGCTGATTGCGGTCAGCCAGAAATGAACGGTGGCGAGTGTCTTTTGCCCGATGGCAGGGAACAAATGGTAGAAGAAGGCGAAGACCGCCGACATCAGCCATCCAGCCACCATTGTGTGGGCGTGAGTCGGCATCTGACCGTGATCCTGGCTGATCGACATGTGCAGGCCGAGCGCCATGCCGCACAGCGAATAGATGACGGCCAGTGTGAAGAAATTCCGTGCTACCCCTTGCATGTCTGTCCCCCGAATTGCCTTTTCCCGTTGTGGGAATGGGTTGATCGTCAGGCGATTGTTGTCGCCACCGGGCTCCCGGCGTTAAGCGCGTTAGCATCGGCGATGTTTCCGGACGATGTCGCGCCAACCCCCTCCCGACGATTCGTACATTAGCAGGAAATCAGATAGCGCGTTCACTATCTCAGCCGCTTCTTCATTGCCTGAAACAGATCCGGGTTTTTCGCGACATCGTTCCGAAACAGGCGCCACGCTAAACGCCCGCTCCTCTGACGGCCGGCGCAAATCAGCGCCGCCGCAACCTGACCGGAACACTGCAGGAGCAACCCATGGACTGGTACTCGATCGTCAAATTCCTCCACGTCACTACCGCCATTCTGTGGGTCGGAGGCGGCTTCGTGCTGTTCCTGCTGGGCATGCTTGCCGAGCGGGCGGGCAACATAGAGGAAAAACTGCAGGCAATGCGCGCCAGCGGTCAGCTGGGCGGCAGGTTCTTCGCGCCGATGTCGATGCTGACGCTGATTTTCGGCCTCATCATGTGCTGGTTCTGGGTCGGCTTCTCCGACCTGTGGATCCTCATCGGCCTGGCCGGCTACGCCACGACCTTTTCGATCGGCATGTTCATCTTCAAACCGACCGGCGAGCGCATGGGCGCAATGATCGCCAAAGAGGGCGTCACACCAGAGGTTCTTGCCATCGGCCAGCGTATGATGAGCGCGGCGCGCTTCGACTATGCGGTGATGGTGGTCATCATTGCCGACATGGTGCTCAAGCCGACCGTGCATGACATCGGTATCCTCGCCGGCATGGTGCTGGCCGTCTTGATCGGCGCCACACTGGCCTTTGGCGGCAACCGCCGTCTCGTGCCGAGCGCTGCCTGACCCTGATGACGGGCGGCGGCGCAGCCGCCTTTCTACATCGGACCTGCGATGCCATCCCACAGCAGCTTCAGTGCAACGACCGCGACGGTTGCATAGGTGAAGGGATAGAA
>NZ_RZRK01000182.1:0-9222 GCF_003997835.1 Mesorhizobium sp. M7A.F.Ca.CA.004.12.1.1 | reverse complement strand
GCTTTTTGCCGTGGCGGCCTTCGCCACCACTTCCGGGTCGCTGTCCTTCTCCCGCCTGTGGCCGGTTGAGGCCGCCTATGAAGCCAAGAACGAAGACCGCGCAATCTACAAGCTGCTGCAGATGAACCTGCGCTACGACAATCCGACGCCGAAGAAGGTGCTGTCGCTGATCGGCCGGACCAATCCCGACGTGATCACCCTCGACGAGGTATCGGCGATGTGGGCGACCGAGCTTGGCTATATCAGCAGCGCCTATCCATACCGGATCCTCTGTCCCTATCCCAACGGCATATTCGGCGTCGCGTTGCTCTCGCGGAGGCCCTTTGCCGCGGGCACCGAGGCGCGTTGCGAAAGGCGCGGCGCCATGGCGACAGCGACCGTCGACTTCGGCGGGATCGACGTCGATGTCGCGGCGATCCACCTCAGTTGGCCGTGGCCACGCGAGCAGTACTGGCAGATCGGCGAGTTGACGGAGCCGCTTTCCGCGCTCGGCGAGACGGCCATCATGGCGGGCGACTGCAATGCCGCGCCATGGAGTGCCGCCGTGCGGCGGGTCGCGGCGCTTGGCGGGCTGACCGTGATGCCGTCCGCCGGCCCGACCTGGATCCACATCAAGCTGCCGGACTTCCTGCGGCGCTTCGCCGGCCTGCCGATCGACCAGGTTTTCAGCAAGGGCGGCGTGACCATCCATTCCGCGACACGGCTGGAAGACACCGGCTCGGATCACCTTCCGGTCATGGTGGAGTTCTCACTCAGGCTGAACCAGCAAAAGCCGCTCGACGAACATGAAACCGCGACCGCGGCCATAAGCCAGACCGGCAAGACGCCAGGCTGAAGGATCAGGGCCTGACCAAAGCGATGACGAGATGCTGGACATGGCCGCCATCGCGATGCTCGCGCGCATCGAAAGCGAGCTGCTTGGCCTCATATGCGGCATTGGTGGCCTTGATACGTCGCTGTGCCTCGCGACGTGTTTTGTAGCAGAACCGGTCGTCGGCAATCCTGAGGCCGGAGATCGATCTTTCCGTGGCCCGCATCATCTCCCTGGCGATGCGGCCATGGGTTTCCTCATGGGCGCGGACGCCGGCGAAGAACCGCGTCCATCGCTTCCGGAGCGTCGGCGTGGTGGCCGAGGCGACACGCGGAAACGTATAAAAGAGATTGAGCGTGCCGTTGGCGCGCCGCAAGCGGCAAACGCCATTGTCCTGGCTGGTGTCAAGGTCCCAATCCACTGCGTAGCCGGTCAACGCGATGGCGTGCGTCATGAAGCCGTGCTTCGGCCCCTTGCGGTCCATAGCCTGCATCAGCGCCAGCCCCGTGTTCCCGGTGATGTCGTAGGTCCGCGTCTTGACCACCACCCTGGTGCCGGCCGAGGCCGCCGAAGCCAAACCGAACAGCGCAGCGATCGCCACAAGGCATGCCAGAACCGCCAGGCGCATTGGCCATCTCCTTATCGTCAAGGAATGGAACCATAAGCGCGCGGCAGTTTCAACAGTCCTAATGTTTCACTTGCCACGGGAGACCCGAGCCGTCGTCGGGGCTTTGCACGCTGTGGCCGGCGCGAGCCTACATGCCCTGGTAGACCGGGCCTTCTCCGCCTTGCGGCGGCACCCAGTTGATGTTCTGGTTCGGGTCCTTGATGTCGCATGTCTTGCAGTGGACGCAGTTCTGCGCGTTGATGACGAAGCGCACATCCTTGGCCGTGGGATCGGCGGCGGCATTGCCGTCCTTGTCGACCCACTCGTAAACCCCGGCCGGACAGTAACGCGTCGAGGGGCCCGCAAAGACATCGTGCTCGGACCGCTTCTGCAGTTCCATGTCGCCGACAAGCAGGTGGACCGGCTCGTTTTCCTCGTGATTGGTGTTGGACAGGAACACCGAGGACAGCCTGTCGAAGGTCAGCACGCCATCGGGCTTCGGATAGGCGATCTTCTTGTGCCGGGCGGCAGGCTCGAGCGTCGCATAGTCGGCCTTGCCATGCTTCAGCGTGCCGAAGGGCGAGACACCGAACAGCGTGTTCAGCCACATGTCGAGGCCGCCGAGGCCGACACCGACGATCGTGCCGAAGCGCGACCACA
This sequence comes from Mesorhizobium sp. M7A.F.Ca.CA.004.12.1.1, assembly GCF_003997835.1. Classification (NCBI taxonomy): domain Bacteria; kingdom Pseudomonadati; phylum Pseudomonadota; class Alphaproteobacteria; order Hyphomicrobiales; family Phyllobacteriaceae; genus Mesorhizobium; species Mesorhizobium sp. M7A.F.Ca.CA.004.12.1.1. The sequence continues at coordinate 7,144 of NZ_RZRK01000182.1, read as the reverse complement.
GCGGCTTGACGTTGCGCACCTTCTTCAAATCCTTGCCGATGTCGGTCGCGCGCCAGGCTTCCTCGTAGGAAGCGAGTTCGTCGTTGGCGCGCCCGGCACCGATCGCCTCTGCGACATGCTCGGCCGCCAGCATGCCGGACAGCACGGCATTGTGCGAGCCCTTGATGCGCGGCACGTTGACGAAGCCCGCCGCACATCCCATTAGCGCACCACCGGGGAAGGAGAGTTTCGGCACTGACTGCCAGCCGCCCTCGGTGATGGCGCGCGCGCCATAGCCGAGGCGCTTGGCGCCGTCGAAAGTCCCGCTGATCGCCGGATGGGTCTTGAAGCGCTGGAATTCCTCGAAGGGCGACAGCCAGGGGTTCTTGTAATTGAGGTGGAGGACGAAGCCGACCGCCACCTGATTGTCCTCGAGATGGTAGAGGAACGAGCCGCCGCCGGTCTTCAAGTCAAGCGGCCAGCCGAAGGAATGCTGGACCAGGCCCGGACGGTGGTTCTCCGGCTTGACCTGCCAGAGTTCCTTCAGGCCGATGCCGTATTTGCCCGGTTCGCGGCCATCGGAAAGCTTGTATCTGGCGATCAACTGCTTGGCGAGCGAGCCGCGAGCGCCCTCCCCGATCAGCACATATTTGCCCATCAGCGCCATGCCGGGTGCGAAACCCGGACCGTGCGTTCCGTCCTTCTCGACGCCCATGTCGCCGGTGACGACACCGGTGACGGCGCCTTGCTCATTGTAGAGCAGGCCGGCGGCGGCAAAGCCCGGATAGATCTCGACGCCGAGCGCTTCGGCCTTGGTCGCCAGCCAGCGGCAGACATTGCCGAGCGAGACGATGTAGTTGCCGTGATTGTTCATCAGCGGCGGCATCAGCATGTTGGGCAGGCGAAACGAGCCGGCAGGACCAAGGACGAGGAAATGGTCTGATGTGACCGGCGTCTTGAAGGGATGGCCGTCCTCATCGCGCCAGCCCGGCAAGAGCCGGTCGATGCCGATCGGATCGACAACGGCGCCGGAGAGGATATGGGCGCCGACCTCACCGCCCTTCTCCAGGACGACGACCGAAAGCTCGGGATTGACCTGCTTGAGGCGGATGGCTGCGGCGAGGCCGGCAGGGCCGGCGCCGACGATAACCACGTCGAATTCCATGCTTTCGCGTTCGATGTCGCTCATCAACCCCTCCGCACTGGCTTATCCCATTCGGGTATCTTGCTGGCTCCCGCGCTGCATAGCGCATCAATTGACGACAGGAAACCGGCGCATACGTGACAATGCCGTTTTGGCCAAAAAGTCGCGCATTGCGAGGCTGGAAGACTGCTTTTCGCCCGGCATTGCCTGCGAGGCGCGCGTTTTTAATTGTTCGACGGCTTGCTTATCGGCCATACTTCACGCCATGCGCATTCCTGGGCCAGCCGGCTTTTCATCGACGCGCTTTCTTTTCCCGCCCGGCCGGATCCGCCGGGCGCTCCTTTTGGCCCTTCTGATGCTGGCGCCGCATCACGCTGCCGCCGACGAAGTGAAGGTCTGGGCGGCTGGCGCCTACTCCTTCTCCGACGAGCTTGGCGGCTTCCACATCACCGGCGCCTCGGGCATCGGAACGAAGGACGATCCGTTCGTCATCACCGAAGAGCTGAATTCGTCAACGCCGGTGACGCTGACGATCCGCACGACAAAACCGATCCAGGCATTCGGCAAGGCCGACGAATTCGCCAACGGCATGATGTATATGCGCATCGAGGTGCTCAACAACAGCGGCCAGGCCTGGGTCGAATTCCAGTTCGAATTGCAGGAGATCCTGAATCGGCCGAGCGTGTTCGGCGACGGGCTTTCCTTCGACCAGCGCAACAAGACGCCGGACAATATCTTGTCGAGCAATTTCGCCGATTTCGATCGCGATTTCGAACCCTATGACCGGCTGCTGTTCAGGAATGGCAAGGTCGACCCGCTGAAAACCGCCAGGTTCGAATTCCTGATGACTGATTACACACCGCGATGGACGTTTTACCTCGTGCAGGATCCACGCATACCGACGGGATGAGGCGCGGATGCGGGGCGCGCTCTCCCCCCTCGAGGGGCGGCACGACCGGACGCGACTCCCCTTCGCCGACAGAGGAGGTTGACGCTCTACGCGCGACGACCCCCTCTGGCCTGCCGGCCATCTCCCCCTCAAGGAGGGAGATTGGCTGTCATCACCGCTTTCGCCAATCACAAACTTGCAAATCGTGCTCGCGCGGATGAATGTGCCGGCATGACTGCCGCTTCCCCAAACAACATACCTGACATCGCCGACTTGCTGGCCTTTTACGCCAGCGTGGGCGTCGACGAGGCGCTTGAAGACCAGCCCGTGAACCGATTCGCCGAGGTTGCGCCAAAGCCCATGGAGCGCGCGGCGGCGTCTTCGGGCGATATCGCCGCACCGCAGCGTTCGACGAATATGTCTCGCCCCGAACCAAGTGACAGATCAAGTGCGCCGCCGGTTGCGCGCCCAACGTCGGCCACCGTTCCCGACGAAGCGCAGGCGGCACTGGCTCGCCAATTGGCGACGACAGCAACGACGCTGGACGAGCTTCGCCAGCACATGGCGGCATTCGAGGGCTGCAATCTCAAGGCCACCGCCAAGAGCCTGGTGTTCGCCGACGGCAACCCGGACGCCGCCGTGATGCTGGTCGGCGAGGCACCCGGCCGCGACGAGGACATCGAGGGCCTGCCCTTCGTCGGCCGATCGGGTCGGCTGCTCGACCGCATGCTGGCGGCGATCGGGCTCGACCGTACTTCAGTCTATATCGCCAATGTCATTCCCTGGCGGCCGCCGGGCAATCGCACGCCGACGCCGCACGAAACCGAGATCTGCCGGCCGTTCATCGAGCGGCAGATCGAACTGGTCAATCCGAAGGTGCTGATCAACCTTGGCGGCCCGTCAGCCAAGACCTTGCTCAACACCTCGGAAGGCATATTGCGGCTGCGCGGCAACTGGCGCGCCCACACGACGGCGTCCGGCATCGCCATCCCGGCCATGCCGACGCTGCATCCGGCCTATCTCCTGCGAACCCCGTCGCACAAGAAGCTGGCGTGGCGGGATTTTCTCGAAGTCAAGGCGAAACTGCGTGCACTTTGGTGATTGGCCAATCTCCTCCACGAGGGGGGAGATTGGCTGTCATCTCCGCTTTCGCCAATCTCCAATGTGGATAGGCGAACGCCGGCAAGAACTATGACCTCAGACGTAATTGAAATGCCCCCCTCTCCCAGTCTAACCATGCCCTCATGACAACAGCCCAAACCTCCGCCGGCAGCCTCATTCGCGAGTGGCGCACCCGCCGCCGCATGTCTCAACTCGACCTCGCCATGGAGGCCGAAATCTCGCAGCGGCATCTGAGCTTCGTCGAAAGCGGCCGCGCCGCGCCCTCACGCGACATGGTGCTGCATCTGGCCGAGCAATTGTCGATACCGCTGAGGCAGCGCAACCAGTTGCTCCTCGCCGCCGGCTTTGCGCCGAGCTTCGGCGAGCGCTCATTGACCGACACCACGATGGCGCCGGCGATGGCGGCGGTCGAGATCGTCCTCAAAGGCCACGAGCCTTTCCCGGCACTCGCTGTCGACCGCCACTGGAACCTGGTTTCGGCCAATGCCGCCATTGCCCCCTTCCTTGCCGATGTCAGCGAGGCTTCGCTGCTGACGCCGCCGGTCAACGTCCTTCGCCTCAGCCTTCATCCCGGCGGCATCGCGCCACGCATCGTCAATCTCCAGGAATGGCGGACGCATCTGCTCGAGCGCCTGAAACACCAGAATGACGCGAGCGGCGACGCGGTGCTGATCGAACTCGAGCGTGAGCTGAGGACTTATCCGTCCGGCTTGAAAGGCAGTCGGCCGGTGTCGGTAGAGCCGAACCCCATCGTGCACCCGCTCAGGCTTGCGCACGGCGACCAGGTGCTGTCGTTCATCAGCACCATCACCGTCTTCGGCACGCCGCTCGACGTGACCCTGTCGGAACTGGCGATCGAATCGTTTTTTCCAGCCGATGAGCAGACGAGGACGGTGCTGGTTCGGTTGGCGAAGGAGCGAGCCGAGCTGTCGTAATCACCCTTCAGGCAAAGATGCCTTGCGCGTGCGGGTCCGCTCCAGGCCAAGCTGGCGTTCGCGCCAGATGATGAAGATGCCGGCGGCGACGACGATCAGGCCGCCGACGAGCATATGGAGCGTGGCGACGTCGCCGAAGACGAGATAACCGACGACGACGCCGAGGATCATCGACGTATATTCGAACGGCGCCACCACCGAGGCCTCGGCATGGCGATAGGCCGCCGTCATCAGGATCTGGCCGAGACCGCCGCAGAAGCCGGCGGCAACAAGAAGAGCCGCCTGGAGCGGCGTCAGCGCCTGCCAGCCGAATGGCAGCGACAGCAGCGACATGACGCTCGCCGTCACCGAAAACCACAGCACGATGGTCGCTGTGCGCTCGCTTTGAACGAGATTGCGCACCAAGAGCATGGCGACGGCCGAGATCGCCGCGGCGACAAGAGCGGCGATGACGCCAAGCACTTCCTGATCGTCGAGCGCCTCGTCGGAACTCAGCAGCGTCAGTTCCGGCCAGGAGATGATCAGCACGCCGACCAGGCCGACCGCGACCGCACTCCAGCGATAGACACGGATGGCCTCGCCGAGGAAGATGGAGCTGAACACCACCACCAGCAGCGGCTGCGCGTAGTTCAGCGTGATCGCTTCTGGCAGCGGCAGCCGGGTCAACGCAAAAAAGCCGAGCCCCATGGCGCAGACGCCGACCAGGCCGCGGGCGATGTGGTTGAACGGACGCTTGGTGGTGAAGGCAGTGCCGAGTTCTTTCCTGAAGGCCAGGAAGGCGATGATCGGGAAAATAGCGAAGAAAGAGCGGAAGAAGACAATCTGGCCGGCCGGAACCGTGCCTGCGGCTTTGATGCAGGTCTGCATGCCGACGAAGACCGCCACCGACACGATCTTGAACATGATGCCGGTTAGCGTGTCGTGCCCGCCGGCATCACCGCTGGCTGTGGCCGGGGGGCTGCCGGGGCCTGCTGTCACGCTCCCGACGCTTCTCGGATGGTCGCCCAGATACGCGCCGGCGTTGCCGGCATGTCGATGTGCTTGACGCCATAAGCGCGCCAGAGCGCGTCGGTCACCGCATTGAGCGCCGCCGGGGTCGAGCCGATGGTGCCGGCCTCGCCCGCGCCCTTGATGCCGAGTGCATTGGTGGTCGAAGGCACGTTGCGGGTCTCGAAATGGAAGAACGGGAAATTGTCGGCGCGCGGCATGGCGTAATCCATGAAGCTCGCCGTCAAAAGCTGTCCGTCCTCGCCATAGATGGTGTCCTCGGTCAGTGCCTGGCCGATGCCTTGCACGACGCCGCCATGCACCTGGCCGGCGAGCAGGATCGGGTTCACGGTGACGCCGAAATCGTCGACGATGGTGTAGCGGACGATCTCGGTCGCGCCGGTGTCGGGATCGATCTCGACCTCGCAGATATGAGTGCCGTTGGGATAGGTGCATTCGTCCTGCACGAACTCGCCAAAGCCCTTGAGATCATCCGGCGTCTTGGCGGCCTTGGCGATGGCGGAAAAATCGATCGAGCGATCGGTGCCGACGATGCGGGCAACACCATCAGACAGCTCAATGTCGCCGGCCGAGGCTTCAAGCTCGTCGGCGGCGATGCGCTTGATCTTGTTGGCCAGATCCTCGCCCGCGCGGGAAGCCGATACACCCCCCAGCGGTATGGAGCGCGAGCCGCCGGTGCCGCCGCCGGCTTTCAATTCATCGGTATCGCCCTGGCGGACATGGATCTTGTCGATGTCGAGATTGAGCTTTTCCGACAGGAACTGCGCATAGGCGGTGGCATGCCCCTGCCCGTTGGTCTGGGTGCCGATCTTCAGCGTCACCGTGCCATCGCCGTTGAGTTCGACGAAGGCCGGTTCGGAGCCCGGAAAGGCACAGGCCTCGATATAGGTCGCCATGCCGAGGCCGCGGATTTTTCCGCCGGCCTTCGATTGCGCCAGCCGCTCGGGAAACGCTTTCCATTCGGATTGCTCAATAGCGCGCTCCATATGGCCTTCGAATTCACCGGTGTCGTAGAGGCGGCCGGTTTGCGTCCGGTAGGGAAATTGCTCCGGCCGGATGAAGTTGCGGCGGCGGATCTCCTCGACAGGCAGGCGGAGATCGTGGGCGCAGGCATCGACCAGCTTTTCCAACAGGAACGCCGCTTCCGGCCGGCCGGCACCGCGATAGGCATCGACCGGGCAGGTGTTGGTGTAAAGGCCGGTGACCGAGACATCGAGCGCCTGGATATCGTAGACACCGGTCGACATGGTGACGCCGATATAGGGGATGAACGGGCCGTATTGCGAGATATAGGCGCCGATGTTGGCGAGCAGGTCCACCTTCATGCCGAGAAAGCGGCCGTCCTTGTCGAGCGCCATCTCGGCCGTGACGAAATTGTCGCGGCCTTGCGCGTCGGTCAGGAAGTGCTCCGTGCGGTCACCGGCCCATTTCACCGGGCGGCCAAGCCGCTTTGCCGCTTCCAGCACCAGCGGATATTCGCGGTAGACGAAGCTCTTCGGCCCGAAACCACCGCCGACATCAGGCGTGATGACGCGCAGCTGGTCCTTCTTGATCTTGAACACGCTGGCCAGGATATACTGCATGGAGTGCACGCCTTGCGACCCGGTGGTCAGCACGAAGCGCTTCTCCTCGACGTTCCATTCGCCGATCGCGGAGCGCGGCTCCATGTAGTTGCACACCAGCCGGTTGTTGACGAACTCGATGCGGGTGACATGGGCGGCCTTGGCGAAAGCCGCTTCGCTCTTTTTCTTGTCGCCCATGTGGTAGCTGAAGGCGCGGTTGGAACCAAGCTCCGGCCAGACCAGCGGCGTGCCTTCGGCCAATGCCGTTGCCGTCCCGGAGGCCGCATCTTCGCCGTCATAGTCGACATCGATCAGTTCGGCGGCATCCTGCGCCAAGGCTCGGCTGTCGGCGACGACGAAGGCAATGGCATCGCCGACATAGTTGACGCGGTCGCCGCACAGGATCGGGATGTCGCGCGTCGGAGCCTTGGTGCCGTCCGGCTGTTCCTGCATGACGCCGGATTTCAGATCGCCGAGATGGGCAAGATCCTTGCCGGTCAGCACC
>NZ_RZRK01000181.1:0-9223 GCF_003997835.1 Mesorhizobium sp. M7A.F.Ca.CA.004.12.1.1 | reverse complement strand
CCGCTGGACTGGCTGGCCATCCCAGACGATCGCACCGCTTCGACAGTTTCGTCACCGCCATGGAGGCGGCGAGCGCCAGCGCCGGCGTGCTCTTGGGCTCGCGGCCGCTGGTCGATGCGGCGCTCGACAGCAAGACGCTGGTCAGGCTTTCCGACTATGAACTTTCCAGCACATCGGGGCATTTCCTGACCAGGGCGTCGACAGCACGCCTGACCGGAGCCGAACAGGATTTCCGCCAATGGCTGCTCCTGCGCCTCTCCGCGCCGGCATGACTGGTTATGAGATTGGCCCGATCCGCTTCCAGTAGATCAACGTGCCGGTCAGCCCGCCATGCGGCTTCAGGGCATAGTCCGGTATCTCACCGGCCAGCGTGAAGCCCAACCGCTCATAGAGGCCTGAGGCGCCCTCCTCGGTCGCCGTGTCCAGAACCAGCAGCGTGCGGCCCTTCTCCAGGGCGAGGCTCTCGGCGGCTCGCATCAGGCGCGTTCCCACACCCCTGCCCCGGTAATCGACTGATGTCATCAGCTTGGCGATCTCGGCCCGGTGCGGCTGGTTGGGCGGACAATCGAGCAGCAAGGTCACGGTGCCGACGAGGTTTTTGCCGTCCCAGGCGCCAAGCACCGATCTTTCGCCCCTTGCCGCCGCGGCCAGCGACTTCTCCCAGAACGTCCTTGCCGCCTGCGGCGCCAACGGATGCATGAAGCTGACCGAACCGCCGGCCGCCACCGTTGCGACCAGCAATTCGGCCAGCATGTCCTGCGTTTCGGCAGTCGGGTTCAGGGGTGCGATCTCGATCGAGTTCATGTGCAGGATATCCTGTGATTGCAATAGAAGCGGGCGCATTGCTGTCAGTCCAGACGGTGCGCGCGGCGTCGCTTTCGCGCCGCCTTGATGGCGCTGATGCGGTCGGCGTCTTCGTGCCCGAGATGCCGCCCGCGCTCGAGTATCTCGAGCGTGTACTCCTCATAGGTCAGGCCAAGCCGCTCGGCTCTGTCCATGCGCAGCAGCATCACCTCGTGGCTCGGCGCCTTCCACGCCTTGGCATGAGCGGCCTGCCAGGCAAGGAAGATGTAGGGATCGCCCTTGCCCCATGGCGGGCCCTTGTACTCATCGAGAGGCGGCCCCCCATTGTGGGAGCGCTTTGGTCTTCTTGCCATTGTGTCAGCCCCTGACCAGCGCGACGAGATGGTCGGCGCCGGGCTCGAGGGCGTGGAAGGTGCAGTCCGACGGCGCCCCGAGCGCCAGGCAGTCGCCTGATACAAGCTTGTGCACTGTCTCACCTTCGATGAATTCGAGCCGCCCGGAAATCAGCCATATCTGCTGCTTGATGAAGGCGTATGAAGCGGCCGGAAAACTGACCTTGGCGCCCGCCGGCAGATGCACCTTGATCAGTTCCAGCGGCATATCGCCAGCCGGCGAAAGATGCCGCCTGACATAGCCGGTGTCGGGATCGCGCCACACCGGCTGGTCGGCCTCGCGCAATATCCCGCCGCCCTGCAATTCCGCGCGCGCGATCAAGGTCGACAGCGTCATGCCGAAGGCCGACGCGATGCGCACCAGAAGCGCCGCCGTCGGGCTGGTCTTGCCCCGCTCGATCGTGCTGAGCATCGCCTTCGAGACGCCGGAATGCTCCGCGAGTTCGGCCAGGGACCAGTCGCGCACGGTCCTTTCGGCGTGTATTCTGCGGCCGATCGTCGAGGAAATGTCGTTCGCTATATCATCCATATGTCTATTATAGCGAAAAATAGACGCCGGAGAAGAGCCGGCTGGCGACAATTTTCACGAGCCCTTTAATGCTCTCTACACCATCCGACATCATCGGGCCTTAACCCCATTCGGGTAGGATCGATGCTCCAGGGAAATGGGGATTGGCCTGTCCATGTATGTCGAACGCGAAGCCTCCGTTGGAGAACCGACATCGCAGGAGCGCCGCGACGCAGAGCAGAACGACAAGCGCATCCTCGGCAATGTCGTGCAATGCGATGGCGCGCGCGCCACCATCAGCGCCTATGCGAATGACGCCGACGGCGCGGTGACCGGCCTGTGGACGGTCGGCAAGATGATTTCCATCAATCTCGGATCGACGCGAACCGTCGGCCTGGTCTACGCAATCGGCAAGTCGGACCGCGCCTGGAGCAATGAGGGCCAGAACGCCATCGAGGTCAGCATCGAGCTGATCGGCGAAGTCCGTGACGGAGCAGAGCCCGGCGGCAAACCGGTCTTCGATCGCGGCATCACCACCTATCCGCATATCGGCGCCGTTGCGCATCGGATCCGCACCCGCGACCTGCAGGCGGTCTATGACCTCGCCGGGCGTCATTCGATCACGATCGGCACGCTAGCGCAGGACGAGACGATCGCCGCCAACATCGCCATCGACGATACGCTGGCGCGTCACTTCGCCATTGTCGGCACGACCGGCGTCGGCAAATCCACCGCCGTCTCGCTGCTGCTGCGCAAGTCGATCGCCGCACGGCCCGACCTGCGCATCCTGATCCTCGACCCGCACAACGAGTTCGCTGCATCGCTGCCCGAATACTGCGTCAGGGTCGATTCCAAAACCTTGGATCTGCCGTTCTGGATGTTCAAGCTCGAGGAATTCGCCGAGGTGCTGTTCCGGGGCCGCGAGACCGAGCCGGAAGAAATCGACGCCTTGCGCGACCTTATCCCGGCCGCCAAGAATCTCTACCGCAACCCGAATTCGGGCTCATATATCAGGCGCGGCAGCGATGCGTTGACCGCCGATACGCCGGTGCCTTACCGCATCGCCGACCTGCTCAAGCAGATCGATGAGCGCATGGGCATGCTCGAAAGCAAGACCGATCGCCCGACGCTCAAATCGCTGAAGACGCGCATCGAATCGGCGGCCGCCGATCCACGCTACCGCTTCATGTTCAACTCGCGCCTGATCGAGGACACCATCCACGAGACGATCGGCAACATCTTCCGCGTGCCGCATCATGGCCGCCCGGTAACCTGCTTCGAGATGGCCGGCATGCCGTCGGAAGTGGTCAATTCGGTCTGCTCGGTGCTGGCGCGCCTGGCCTTCGACCTCGCTCTGTGGAGCGAGGGCAAGCTGCAGTTGCTGTTTTTGTGCGAAGAGGCGCACCGCTATATGCCGGCCGACCCGCGCCTCGGCTTCGCGCCGACAAGGCACGCGCTGTCGCGCATTGCCAAGGAAGGCCGCAAATATGGCTGCTATCTCGGCGTCGTCACCCAGCGCCCGGGCGAGCTCGACCCGACCATCCTTTCGCAATGCTCGACCTTCTTCGCCATGCGGCTTGCCAATGAGCAGGACCAGGCGATCATCCGCTCGGCGATTGCCGACTCTTCCGCCTCGACGCTTGCCTTCCTGTCCTCCATGGGCCAGCGCGAAGCCATCGCCTTCGGCGAAGGCGTGGCGACGACCATGCGGCTGAAGTTCGAAAAACTGCCGAGTGACCTGCTCCCCGGCACCGCAAAACGCGAAGAGGCCACGTCGAAGCCAGGCGACGATGTCGATCTGGTGGCGATCGTGGAACGACTGCGCAATGTGCCTAAATCAACGCAGCAGGCGATGGCCTTCGCCGAGGTCGTCGATTCAGGCCGCCAGGCCGGCGACCCCGACTACCGCAAGCCACCCGCCGCACGCGCGCCATCGGACGACGATTTCGACATGCGCTACGGCCTAAAGCCCGCAACCTTCGGCCTGCGCCCGCAAAACGATTAGGTCAGCAGCGCCAACTCCTCTGCCTTCTGACCGAGAAGCCGCGCCAAGCTTGCGCCCTGCCTAGGCCGCTTGGGTAAATCCCGTCAGGGAATTCGTCAGGCTGAGTCGGGTGGTGCTGTTTTCGAGAACCGAAGCGGAGCGGACGTTTGAGTCCGTGAGCATCGGAAGCGCAGAAAACGGCGCCAGACGGCCAGCCTCACGAATTCAGTGATGGGATTTCAGGCGCAGACGCGGTTGCGGCCCTGCCTCTTCGCCTCGTAAAGCTGGCGGTCGGCGCGGCGATAGAACTCTTCCGCTGTTTCCTTGCGGTCCCAGACGGCGAGCCCGACGCTGGTGGTGATCTTGAGGCGGACATTGCCCGACAGCACCGACATGTTGGCGATCGCCTTGCGGATGCGCTCGGCAAACTTGCCCAGAAGCTCGGCGTCCATGTTGGGCGTGACCACGGCGAACTCCTCGCCGCCCAATCGCGCCACCACATCGTGGTAGCGCGTCATGTCCTTGAGACAGTTCGCGACGGCCTTGAGCACTTCGTCGCCGACGTCATGGCCGTGGGTGTCGTTGACCTGCTTGAAATGGTCGAGATCGAGGATCATCAGCCCGACGGGCTTTTCGATGCGCCGGAACTCCTCGAGATACTCCTTCAGCGCATCATCGAAATAGCGCCGGTTCTGCATGCCGGTCAGGCCATCGGTCAGCGCCGCATGCTCGAATGTTTCCGAGCGCGCGCTGAGCGAGACCGTCATGGCGCGCAGCTTGCCTTCCTCCATCGCCTGTTTGCGGATCAGCGGATAGATGAAGAAGATGCCGAAGAACAGCGCGGTGGCCAGGAGCACGCCGGTCGCGAACAAGAGCTTGTTGAGATAGATGACCTTGTCCAGACCCGAAGCCGTATGCAACTCGTCGGCGAAGGATTGCAGAAGTCCGTAAGCATGCAGCGTCACCAGGCCGGCGGCCAGGATCACGAATATAAAGACGAAAAATGCTGATTCCGCCTTGTGGAAACGCATCTGCTCCCCGTTGGAAAAGTGCCCACTGATCTTATGGCATGGGCGGGCTTACGGAGGGTTAATTTGGACAACCACCACGGGAACCGTTCCTTGCAGGTAAACTTTTCAGGTTGTATCGGAAGCAAGCGCTGAGATCGTGGTTTCCAGATCATCACCGGGGCGCAATCTCAGCCATTCCGGCCCCAATTGATGCCTGAACCAGGTGGTTTGCCGCTTGGAATATTGCCTGGTCGCGATCTTGGCGCGTTCGATTGCCTCGGGAAAGCCAATCTCTCCGGCCATCGCTGCCTGCAGTTCGCGAACGCCGATCGCTTTCATCGCCGGCAATTCGGGATCGAGGCCAAGTGCTGCAAGCCGCTTGACCTCGTCCAGCGCGCCCTTGTCCAGCATCTGGTCGAAGCGTTTGTCGATGCGAGCGACCAATGCCGCCCGATCCGGCTCGATCACCAGGAAACGCGCGCTTTCCCTGTCGATGAGCGGCTGGCCGCGTTCTGCCTGCCATTCCAGGATCGAACGGCCAGACGCATCGAGAACCTCCAATGCCCGCACGACGCGCTGGCTGTCGGTTGGCTTGAGCATCATGGCCGCCGCCGAATCCTCGCGCAGCAGCAGGCTGTGCAGCTTGACGGCGCCCTGCTCCTTCAACTCATAGCGCCAGCGGTCGCGGACCCGCTGCGGAATGTCGGGCATTTCCGAAATGCCCTCGGCCAGCGCGCGAAAATAGAGCCCGGTGCCGCCGACAAAAATCACTGGCCGTTCGGAGAATGTGCCGTCCTCGATCAGCTTCATCACATCGCGCAGCCAGGCGCCGGTGGAATAGGCGGTGGCCGGGTGGACATGGCCATAAAGATAATGCAGTGCGCGGGCGAGGTCGGCCGCCTCCGGCCGGGCAGTCAGCACGTCGAGCACCGAATAGCCCTGCATGGAATCGGTATTGACGATCACGCCCCCCCTGCGCTCGGCCAGATCGAGCGCAAGCGCCGACTTGCCGCTGGCGGTCGGCCCGGCTATCAGGATCGCGTTCTTCACGCGGCCCTTGCCCGCCTGCCCGCCGGAATGTTTCATGCCGCTCATCGCCACGCTTGTTTCCCGTCCCGCTGAGCGCGCTTTGTCGCTGTCGCTTGCGAATATGGCCTCACGGTCGGTCGGCGCAAGCGCTGTTGTCTGGCTGGCCGAAGGTATTGCCTGCGATCTCGTCCTGCCTGAGGCAGCCGACGACGCCGTCACGAGTGCCGTCTTGCGCACGGCACTTGCCAGCGAGGCCGTCGACGTGATCGTCCAGCAGGCGGAAACCCGCCGCAAGAAAATCCTGATCGCCGACATGGATTCAACCATGATCGACCAGGAATGCATCGACGAGCTGGCCGACGAGATCGGCGTCAAGGATCATGTTGCGGCCATCACCGCGCGATCCATGAATGGTGAGATCGCCTTCGAACCGGCTTTGCGTGAACGGGTGGCGTTGCTCAAGGGCCTCGACGCCGCCGTGGTCGATCGCATCGTCGCCAATCGCCTGACGCTGGCAGCGGGCGGCCGTGTTCTGGTCCGGACCATGCGCGCCAATGGCGCCTGGACGGCACTCGTGTCTGGCGGGTTCGAGGTCTTCACGACGCGCATCGCCGCCATGCTCGGTTTCCAGGAGAACCGCGCCAATCGCCTGCTCGAGCAGGACGGCCGCTTCACCGGGCTGGTCGGCGAACCGATCCTCGGCCGCGCCGCTAAGGCCGACGCGCTGATCGAAATTTCAGCGCGCCTCGGCCTGACGCCCGCCGACGCCATCGCCGTCGGCGACGGCGCCAATGATCTCGACATGATCTGCCTTGCCGGTACCGGTGTCGCGCTCCACGCCAAGCCGACGGTGGCGGCACAGGCCAAGGTCCGCATCGATCATGGCGACCTGACCGCGCTGCTTTATGTGCAAGGCTACAGGCGGGAGGAGTTTGTGCAATGAAACCAATGCGTACCGAGCGCCTGATCCTGCGCAACTGGGAAGATCGCGACCGCGACCTGTTCCACCGCATAAACTCCGACGACCGGGTGATGGAGTTCTTTCCGTTCCGCCGTGACCGCGCCGAGGCGGATGCCAAGATGGACGAGCTCCGGGCCTGGACCGCGGAGGACGGATACGGTTTTGCTGCCGCCGAGATCACCGCCACCGGTGAATGCATCGGCTTCATCGGTCTCCTCGACACCGATCATGTGCCATCCCTGCCAGCTGGCACCATCGAGATCGGCTGGCGACTGGCACCTGAGTTCTGGGGCAAGGGCTATGTCACCGAGGCAGCCGAAGCGTGGCTGGCCTACGGCTTCGAGACGCTTGGCCTCGATGAAATCGTGTCATTCGCCGTCGCGGCCAACCGCCGCTCCACCGCCGTCATGCAACGCCTCGGCATGAGCGCGGATCCGTCCGGCGATTTCGACCACCCCAGCATTCCCGACAGCCATCCCGCGCTCAAGCGCCATGTCCTGTACAGACTGTCGCGCCAAGACTGGCAGGCAAGAAAAAGGGCGGCCCGCTAGCCGCCCTTTCCATTCAAGATGAGGATTTTTTCGCCGCATCTTCCGGATCTCAGTCCATCCGGATCGTCACGAACCTGAGCTCGCCGGTCTTCGAGGCCAGCATCAAGAGCGCATTCTTGCGCCCCTGTTCCTTCAAGGCGCCGATCCGGTCCATGACGTCCTTGGGCGTGGCGACCGATTCCTGCGCGATCTCGGTGATCACCTCGCCGGGCTGGATGCCGCGTTCGGCGGCGGCCGAGTCCTTGGTGACGTCGGTGATGACGACGCCCGAAACATCGGCCGCAATGCTGAACTTCTTGCGTGTCTCGTCGTTCAGTTCGCCGACCGTCATGCCGAGCACCGAAGCAGTGGAAACGGCCGGAGCCTTGTCGCCCTTGTCCTGATCGGTGTTGCTGCCCTCCTCACTGCTGGCGAGCTTCTCGCCATCCTCGAGCCGGCCGAGCGTCACTTTCACGGTCTGCTCGACACCCTTGCGCACGATGAGCACATCGACCGCCTTGCCAACCGGGCTTTCGGCGACGACGCGCGGCAGATCGCGCATCTCATGGATGTCCTTGCCGTCGAACTTGATGACGACGTCGCCCGCTTGGATGGTGCCATTGTCGACCGGGCCACCCTTGATCACGCCGGCGACCAGCGCGCCCCTGGCGGTCGCCATGCCGAGGCTTTCGGCGATGTCGTCGGTCACCGGCTGGATGCGCACGCCCAGCCAGCCGCGCCGCGTCTCGCCGAACTGGCGCAACTGGTCGACGACGCCGGACGCGAGCTGGGCGGGGATGGAAAAGCCGATGCCGATCGAACCGCCGGAAGGCGAAATGATCGCCGTGTTGATGCCGATGACTTCGCCGGCGCTGTTGAACAGCGGTCCGCCGGAATTGCCGCGGTTGATCGCGGCATCGGTCTGGATGAAGTCATCATAGGGGCCGGAATTGATGTCGCGGTTGCGGGCAGAGACGATGCCGACCGTGACCGTGCCGCCGAGGCCGAACGGATTGCCGATCGCCATCACCCAGTCGCCGACGCGCATCTTGGTGGAATCGCCGAACTTCACCGCCGTCAGCTTGTGGCCTTTCGGATCGACCTTGAGCACGGCGACATCGGTCTTGGTGTCGGTGCCGACCAGCGTCGCCTTCAAGGTGACACCATCGGAGAAATTGACCTCGATGTCGTCGGCATCAGCAATGACATGGTTGTTGGTGACGACGATGCCTTGCTCGGCATCGATGACGAAGCCGGAGCCCAGCGACTGCACCTTCTGCGAGCCGTTGTCCTTGTCACCGCCGCGGTTCTTGAAGAAATCGTCGAAGAAATCCTGGAAGGGCGACCCCTCGGGCAATTGCGGCATCGGCACCGCGCCCGGGCCTTCGGTGCCCTTGACCGTCTGCGAGGTCGATATGTTGACCACTGCGCCGAGCAGGCCTTGCGCCAGATCGGCGACCGAAGCAGGTCCATCGGCGGCAAATGTCGGCGTCACGAAGGACGGGACAGCGACTGCGCTGACAAGAAGTGCCGCCGCGCCGGCGATGAATGTCCGCCGAGCCGCGCACAGAATTGTATTGGATGTCATCGAGAAGCCTCCCGGTATCCTTGAAAAGAAAAGCGCTTCGACGAAAACGCCGCGTCACGCCATGTTGGCAAAAAATACGGCACGTTTGCGGCTATGACTATCGGCAGAGGATAAATCATCGCCGCCGTCATGCGCCCCGTACCAGCCAGACGATGCCGACGCCGATCACGATCGCCGCCAGTCCGGCGATCCGCAGCGCGTTCTCGGGCAGCGACAGCACTTCGGTGGCAAGTTTCCTGGCCAGGCCGGGAAAACCGCCATAGACTAGACCCTCTATGACAAGGACCAGGCCCATGGCGGCAAGAAAATCCTGCACCGGCCGCTACTGGCCGGTGCTGGGCTGTGCCGCCGGCGCGGCGGGTGCCGTCGCCGGAGCGTTTGGCGCAGGCGAAGCCGGCTTTGCCGGCCCCTCGCTGC
>NZ_RZRK01000180.1:0-9240 GCF_003997835.1 Mesorhizobium sp. M7A.F.Ca.CA.004.12.1.1 | reverse complement strand
GGCACGCTCTCCGACCTAGACGGCTTCTTCACCTTCGTCGTCGGCACCAAGAACGGTTTTGGCGTGGTGCGCGACCCGATCGCCTGCAAGCCCGCTGTCATGGCCGAAACCGACCAGTATGTCGCCTTCGGCTCGGAATATCGCGCGCTGACCAAACTGCCCGGCATAGACAATGCGAGGGTCTGGGAACCCGAGCCCGCAACCGTCTATTTCTGGGAGCATTGAGTTCATGCCCGCAACCACGCTTTCAAAGACTGCGGCACACGATCCTCGGGTCTTCGATCTCGACCAGCTGTCGCTGCGCGAACTCAATCAGGCGCTGCACAATCTGGCGCCGGGCTCGAACGAAACGGCATGGGAAGTGCTGAACCCGAAAGGCAGCCATTCGGTCGCCGTCGGCGTCGACCAGCCTGTTGCCATCGATGTGCGCGGCAGCGTCGGTTATTACTGCGGCGGCATGAATTCCGGCAGCACCATTACCGTGCATGGCTCGGCAGGCCCCGGCGTCGGCGAGAACATGATGTCGGGCTCGATCACCATCAAAGGCGACGCCAGCCAATATGCCGGCGCCACCGGCAAGGGCGGCCTGCTGGTCATCGAAGGCAACGCCTCGTCGCGCTGCGGCATTTCGATGAAGGGCATCGACATCGTCGTCCACGGCAATATCGGCCATATGTCGGCTTTCATGGCGCAGTCGGGCAATCTGGTGGTGCTGGGCGATGCCGGCGACGCGCTGGGCGATTCCATTTACGAGGCGCGGCTCTTCGTGCGCGGCAAGGTCGAAAGCCTCGGTGCCGACTGCATCGCCAAGGAGATGCGGACCGAGCATCTGGAATTGCTGCAAGGCCTGCTCGACCGTGCCGGCATCACCGGCGTCAAGCCGTCGGAGTTCAAGCGTTACGGTTCGGCGCGCACGCTCTACAATTTCAATATCGACAACGCCGACGCGTATTGAGGCAGCATGACCTATCGCAACCCGCCGACGACGCCGCGCAAATCCGCGACCTTCGACGACTACACGCTTTCCGAGATCCGCCGTGCCGCAGCGACCGGCATCTATGACATCCGCGGCGCCGGCGCCAAGCGCAAGCTGCCGCATTTCGACGACCTTCTGTTCCTCGGCGCATCGATCTCGCGCTATCCGCTCGAAGGCTATCGCGAGCGCTGCGACACATCAGTCGTGCTCGGCTCTCGCCATGCCAAGAAGCCGATCGAGCTAAAGATCCCGATCACCATCGCCGGGATGAGCTTCGGCTCGCTGTCAGGCCCCGCCAAGGAGGCACTCGGGCGCGGCGCGACCCTGTCGGGCACCTCGACCACCACCGGCGACGGCGGCATGACCGAGGAAGAGCGCGGCCATTCAAAGCAGCTGGTCTATCAATATCTGCCGTCGCGCTACGGCATGAACCCGCGCGATTTGCGCCGCGCCGATGCGATCGAAGTCGTCGTCGGCCAGGGCGCCAAGCCGGGCGGCGGCGGCATGCTGCTTGGCCAGAAGATTTCCGACCGCGTCGCCGAGATGCGCACGCTGCCCAAGGGCATCGACCAGCGCTCGGCCTCGCGCCATCCCGACTGGACCGGACCCGACGATCTCGAGATCAAGATCCTGGAACTGCGCGAAATCACCGACTGGGAAAAGCCGATCTACGTCAAGGTCGGCGGCGCCCGGCCCTACTACGACACCGCGCTTGCCGTGAAGGCCGGCGCCGATGTCGTTGTCGTCGACGGCATGCAGGGCGGCACCGCCGCCACCCAGGAAGTGTTCATCGAAAATGTCGGTATGCCGACGCTTGCCTGCATCAGGCCGGCGGTGCAGGCGCTGCAGGATCTGGGCATGCACCGCAAAGTGCAGCTGATCGTCTCCGGTGGTATCCGCAACGGCGCCGATGTCGCCAAGGCGCTGGCGCTCGGCGTCGACGCGGTCTCGATCGGTACGGCTGCCCTTGTCGCGCTCGGCGACAACGATCCCCGCTGGGAGGCGGAGTATAACGAGCTCGGCACCACCGCCGGCGCCTATGACGACTGGCACGAGGGGCGCGACACCGCCGGCATCACCACGCAGGACCCCGAATTGATGAAGCGGGTCGACCCGGTGGCTGCCGGGCGCCGGCTGGCGAACTACCTCAAGGTGATGACGCTGGAAGCGCAGACCATCGCGCGTGCCTGCGGCAAGAACAGCCTGCACAATCTCGAACCCGAGGACCTCGTCGCGCTGACGATCGAGGCAGCCGCCATGGCCGGCGTGCCGCTGGCCGGCACCAACTGGATACCGGGGAAGAACGGCTTCTAATCAACGAAGGGCCGACTCCCGCATACTCGGGAACAACAATCGATAAAAATGGGGAACTATCGTGGCAACTGATCTTGCAGAATTCGCAAGGGCGAAAAACGTCAAATATTTCATGATTTCCTACACTGACCTGTTCAGTGGCCAGCGTGCCAAGCTGGTGCCGGCACAGGCGATCGCCGACATGCAGAAGGATGGCGCCGGCTTTGCCGGGTTCGCCACCTGGCTGGACCTGACGCCGGCACATCCCGACATGCTGGCGGTGCCGGATCCGGATTCGGTGATCCAGCTGCCGTGGAAGCCGGAAGTCGCCTGGGTCGCGGCCAACTGCATCATGGACGACAAGGAGGTCGACCAGGCGCCGCGCAACACGCTGAAGCGGCTGATCGCGGAAGCCGCCAGCGACGGCATGCACGTCAAGACCGGCGTCGAGGCCGAGTTCTTCCTGATCTCGCCCGACGGCAAGACGATTTCCGACGAATACGACACGGCCTCAAAGCCCTGCTACGACCAGCAAGCGGTGATGCGTCGCTATGACGTCATCGCCGAGATCTGCGACCACATGCTGGCGCTCGGCTGGGGCGCCTACCAGAACGACCACGAGGATGCCAACGGCCAATTCGAGATGAACTGGGCCTTCGACGACGCGCTGGCGACCGCGGACAAGCATTCCTTCTTCAAGTTCATGGTCAAGTCGATCGCCGAGAAGCATGGCCTGCGCGCGACGTTCATGCCCAAACCGTTCCAGGGCCTGACCGGCAATGGCTGCCATGCCCATATCTCGGTCTGGGATAAATCGGGCAAGACCAACGTTTTCGCCGACAAATCGATGGAGCTCGGCCTGTCGGCCAAGGGCCGGAATTTCCTCGGCGGCATCATGAAGCATGCCTCGGCGCTGGCCGCGATCACCAACCCGACGGTCAATTCCTACAAACGCATCAACGCGCCGCGCACCATTTCGGGCGCGACCTGGGCGCCGAATACAGTGACCTGGACCGGCAACAACCGCACCCACATGGTGCGCGTGCCCGGCCCGGGCCGCTTCGAACTGCGACTGCCGGATGGGGCGGCCAACCCCTATCTGCTGCAGGCGGTTATCATCGCCGCCGGCCTCGACGGCATCCGCTCCAAGGCAGATCCCGGCAAGCGCTACGACATCGACATGTACCAGCATGGGCACACGGTGAAGGGCGCGCCAAAACTGCCGCTCAACCTGCTCGACGCGTTGCGCGAGTTCGACAAGGACAAATCGCTCAAGGCGGCGCTGGGTGAGGAATTCTCGTCGGCCTACCTAAAGCTGAAGCACCAGGAATGGAATTCCTATGCTTCGCACTTCACGCAATGGGAGCGCGACCACACGCTGGATATCTGACCACCAGCGTGACGCGAGCGACCTCGGAATGAACTGATGAAATATTCGATCTTTTCGCTCGCCCGCGCCGCCCTGTCCGGCCACAAGAACTGGCAACGCACCTGGCGCGACGCCACGCCGAAGGATCGCTACGACGTGGTGATCATCGGCGGCGGCGGCCACGGGCTTGCCACCGCCTGGTTTCTCGCCAGCGAGTACGGCATCAAGAATGTCGCCGTACTCGAAAAAGGCTGGATCGGCTCCGGCAATGCCGGCCGCAACACCACCATCATCCGCTCCAATTACGGCCTGCCCGGCAACACCGGCTTCTACGAATTGTCGATGAAGCTGTGGGAGCGGATGGAGCAGGACCTCAACTACAATGCGATGGTCAGCCAGCGCGGCGTCATCAACCTCTACCACTCCGACGCACAGCGCGACGCTTATGCGCGGCGCGGCAACACCATGCGCATCAACGGCATCGACGCCGAACTGCTCGACCTCGCTGCCGTCAAGAAGATGATCCCGTTCCTGAACTTCGACAATGCGCGCTTTCCCGTGCAAGGCGGGCTCTTGCAGCGGCGCGGCGGCACGGCGCGGCACGATGCGGTGGTCTGGGGCTATGCCCATGCGGCGAGCGAACTCGGCGTCGACATCATCCAGAATTGCGAAGTCACCGGCTTCGTCAGGGACGCCAATGGCAAGGTGACCGGCGTCGAGACATCGCGCGGCAAGATCGGTGCCGGCAAGGTCGGCATGGCGGTCGCCGGAAGTTCGTCGCGCGTCGCGGCGATGGCCGGCCTGCGCCTGCCTATCGAAAGCCATGTGCTGCAGGCCTTTGTCTCCGAGGCGATCAAGCCGCTCATCCCTGGTGTCATGACCTTCGGCGCCGGCCATTTCTACGTCAGCCAGTCCGACAAGGGCGGCCTCGTCTTCGGCGGTGACATAGACGGCTACAATTCCTACGCCCAACGCGGCAACATGCCTGTCATGGAGGACGTCTGCGAGGGCGGCATGGCGCTGATGCCGATGATCGGCCGCGTGCGCCTGCTGCGCCAGTGGGGCGGCATCATGGACATGTCGATGGACGGTTCGCCGATCATCGACAAGACGCCGGTCGACGGGCTCTATCTCAACGCCGGCTGGTGCTATGGCGGCTTCAAGGCGACACCAGGCTCCGGCTTTGTCTTTGCCCATCTGCTGGCGCGCGACGAATCGCACGAAGAAGCCGCTCGGTTCCGTCTCGACCGGTTCCGTACCGGCGCCATGATCGACGAAAAGGGCCAAGGCGCCCAACCGAACCTGCATTGAAGGCGGTCTAGAACAGCATGCGCATTGTCTGTCCCTTCTGCGGCGAACGCGAACTCGGCGAGTTCACCTATCTCGGCGACGCCAAGCCGGTGCGGCCGGTCGCCGACGCCTCGGAAGACGAGGTCTTCAACTATGTCTATCTGCGCGACAACGTCGCCGGACAGACCAGCGAACACTGGTACCATGGCGGCGGTTGCCGGGCCTGGCTGAAGGTCACCCGCAACACGCTGACGCATGAGATTTCCGCCGTTGAGCCGGCGGCTGGCGTGGGTGCGAGGCAGGTCGCGAAATGAATTTTCTTGTGCAAGTCAGCGCCGCCCCTCACCTGCCTGCCGGCATCCTCTCCCCGTATAGAGACGGGGAGAGGGACCTGGCTGCTATTCCTGCAGCGTTGATGATTAGCGAAATCGTGGACGAGAGCGTCCTTCTCCCCGTCACTATACGGGGAGAAGTGCCCGGCAGGGCGATGAGGGGCGGCTCGACGCTGCCGCATGACATCGAAGCGACGAAGGGTCGGCAATCGTGACTTCCAGCCAATCCCATCGGCTCGGCAATGGCGGTCTCATCGACCGCTCGGTGCCACTGAACTTCCGTTTCGACGGCAAGGCTTTCTCCGGCTTCCAGGGCGATACGCTCGCCTCCGCGCTGATCGCCAACGGCGTCAAGCTGGTCGGCCGCTCATTCAAATACCATCGCCCGCGCGGTATTCTCACCGCTGGTTCGGAAGAACCCAACGCGCTGGTCGAGCTGCGCACCGGCGCACGGCGCGAGCCGAACACCAAGGCGACGACAGCCGAACTCTATGACGGGCTCGAGGCCGCCAGCCAGAACCGTTGGCCGTCGCTGCGCCACGATTTGATGTCGGTGAACCAGCTGTTCGCGCCGATCTTCGTTGCCGGCTTCTACTACAAGACTTTCATGTGGCCGGCGAAATTCTGGGAAGCGATCTACGAGCCGGCGATCCGCCGCGCCGCCGGCCTCGGCCGTGCCTCAGGCATCGCCGATCCCGATCACTACGACAAGGCATGGGCGCATTGCGATGTGCTGATCGCCGGTTCAGGTCCGGCCGGTTTGGCCGCGGCATTGGCAGCCGGCCGCGCTGGCGCCCGCGTCATCCTGTGCGAAGAGGATGTTGTCCCCGGCGGCCGCCTGCTGTCGGATGGCGGCACGATCGATGGTGTTCCGGCCGCCGAATGGCTGTCGCGGACGCTGGCTGAATTGGCCGATATGCCGGACGTCCGCATCATGACCCGCACGGCACTATTCGGCGTCTACGATGGCGGCGCCTATGGCGCGATCGAGCGGGTCAACGACCACCTGCCCTCGCCGCCTCAGCATCAGGTGCGACAGCGGCTGTGGCGGATCGTGGCGAAGCGCTGCGTCGTCGCGGCCGGCGCCATCGAACGGCCGATCGTCTTTGCCGGCAACGACACGCCCGGTGTTATTATGGCGTCCGCCATGCGCACCTATGTCGCGCGCTATGCGGCGACACCGGCAAAGCGCCTCGCGCTGTTCACCAACAATGAGGATGGCTGGCGCACGGTCGAGACTGCACTCGGGGCCGGCCTGCAGATCGCGGCGGTCATCGATGCACGGTCCGAAGTGTCGCCAGCGCATCGTTCGCTGGCCTCCAAGGGCGGCTTCCCGGTGCTGCATGGTTCCGTCAGCGGCGTCGATGGCGGCAAGGATGGCGTCAGGAAAATCGCGGTCTCGCTGACCGGTGGCGCGCGCGCCGAGGTCGAAGCGGACGGCCTCGCGGTCTCTGGCGGCTGGAACCCGGCTGTCGGGCTGACTTCCTACCATCGTGGCCGGCCGAAATGGCAGAACGACATATCTGCCTTCGTGCCGGACGGCGCGCCTCCAGGCATGGTCGCCGCGGGTGCCGCCAATGGCGATTTCGGCCTCGGCGCCTGCCTGAGCGAGGGATTTGCCGCCGGCGCGGCAGCGGCGCGTGACACGGGACATAGCGGCACAGTGGGTATCGCGCCTGCCGCCGACGACGAGGCATTCTCGCTGACGCCGCTATGGCACGTCGCCGGCAAGGGCAAGGCGTTTGTCGATTACCAGCACGACGTCACCGCCTCCGACATCGAACTGGCGCAACGCGAAGGCTTTGAATCCGTCGAGCACCTGAAGCGCTACACGACGCTCGGCATGGCGACCGACCAGGGCAAGACCTCCAATGTCGCCGGCCTTGCCATCATGGCCGCGGTCAGCGGCCGTTCGATCCCCGAGACCGGCACGACAATCTACCGGCCGCCTTACGTGCCGGTCGCCATCGGCGCCTTCGCCGGTCATCATCGCGACGAGACGTTTCATGCGACGCGGCTGACGCCGTCGCACCACTGGGCGGCCGAACAGGGCGCAATCTTCGTCGACACCGGCCTGTGGAAACGTGCGCAATGGTACCCTCGCGCCGGCGAGAAGGACTGGCTGGAATCGGTGACCCGCGAGGTCAAGGCGGTGCGCGGCGGCGTCGGCTTCTGCGATGTCTCGACGCTCGGCAAGATCGACGTGCACGGCCCCGATGCCGGCGCCTTTCTCGATCGCGTCTACATCAACACCTTCTCCAGCCTCGCCGTTGGCAAGGCGCGCTATGGGCTGATGCTGCGCGAGGACGGCATCGTCTATGACGATGGCACGACATCGCGGCTGGCCGAGGACCACTATTTTCTGACCACCACCACGGCCAAGGCCGGGCTGGTGATGCAGCATCTCGAATTCTGCCGCCAGGTGCTGTTCCCGGAGCTCGACGTGCAGCTCACTTCCGTCTCGGACCAGTGGGCGCAATTCTCGATCGCCGGGCCGAAGACACGCGACCTGCTCAGGGAAATCGTCGACCCGGCCGAAGACCTTTCCAACGAAGGCTTTCCATTCATGGGCGCGCGCGAAGTAGCACTTCGCGGGGGCCTGAGGGCACGGCTGTTCCGTATCTCGTTCTCAGGCGAGATGGCTTTCGAGATTTCAGTGCCGGCGCGCTTTGGCGATGCCATGGCGCGCAATCTGATGCTGGCCGGCGCGCCATTCGGCGTGACGCCCTACGGCACCGAGGCGCTCGGCGTCATGCGCGTCGAAAAGGGCCACATCGCCGGACCGGAACTGAGCGGCACGACGACGGCGGCCGATCTTGGCCTGGGCAAGATGATGTCGACCAAGAAAGACTATATCGGCCGCGTCATGGCCGGACGCGAGGCGCTGGTAGCCCCGGACCGGCAGGTCGTCGTCGGCATCAAGCCGACGGACAAGGCACGCCGGCTGCGCTCCGGTGCGCACATCATCCCGAAGGGACAGACACCCGGCCCCGGCAACGACCAGGGCTATGTCACCTCGGTCTGCTTCTCGCCGACGTCGGATCAGTGGATCGGGCTCGCGCTTGTCGAACGCGGCCGCGAACGCATCGGCGAGATCGTGCATGGGCATGACCCGTTGCGCGGCGAAGACTACGATGTCGAACTCTGCAATCCCGTCTTCTACGATCCGGATGGAGGGCGCCAGCGTGGTTGATTTTTCCTGGGCTCCCCGCAGTCCCCTTGAAAAGGCGCTTGTTGCCGGCGTGCATGGTGCACGCGGTATCGAGGCCGGCGTCTCGCTGACCGAGATCCGCAATTTTGACCTGATCCAGATCATGGCGAGGCGCGGCCAAGGGGCTGATCTGGCGAAAGCGGCCAGGGCCCGTTTCGGCGCGGTGCCACCGGATGCGCCGAAGGCGGTACAGACTCCGGATGCCACGCTGATCTGGTCGGGGCCGGATCAGTTCTTCGTTCTGTCAAACGGCGGCAAGCACACGACGCAGACGTTGACGCCGGCATTCTCCGGCTCCGCCTCGCTGTCGGATCAGTCGCATGCACGGGTCTTGATCAGCATTTCGGGCGTCAAGGCACGCACCATGCTGGCGAAACTGTCTTCGATCGACTTGCACCCAACGACGTTCCCGGTTGGCGCCGCCGCCGCGACATCGATGGATCACACCAGCGTCACGCTCTGGCGCGGCGGCGATCGGCCGGATGGGCAGGCGGTGTTCAACCTTCTGGTGTTTGCGACCTTCGCCGAAAGCCTTTGGCATACGGTGCTGGATTCGGCTGCGGAGTATGGTGTCGATATCCGCCACAGCGAGGAACTGGTCTAGTTTTCAGTTTTCGTCGGAATGGCCAATTCCGAGCGTCGGCGCCGCCCCTTGTATCTGCACGAGATGATTATGTGCGATGGAAGCGATTGAGCCTCGGGCCGGATGGCCATCCGGCCCGAGGCTTGGCGAAGTCGCCCGCTGCCCCTCCGGCTACAACCGTCAATG
>NZ_RZRK01000017.1:0-17954 GCF_003997835.1 Mesorhizobium sp. M7A.F.Ca.CA.004.12.1.1 | reverse complement strand
CGCCAGCATCGCCGACGGCAACGCCGCCGATATCGACCGCGCCGTGAAGTCGGCGCGCAAGGCGTTCGAGAAGGGCTCGTGGTCGCGATCAGCGCCAGCCTTTCGCAAGAAGGTGCTGACGAAATTCGCCGAGCTGGTCGAAAAGCATGCCGACGAGCTCGCCGTGCTCGGCGTGCGCGACAATGGCACCGAGATCGGCATGGCCTACAAGGCCGAACCGCTCTCGGCCGCCGGCACCATCCGCTACTATGCCGAGGCGATCGACAAGGTCTACGGCGAGATCGCGCCAACGGCCGACAATGTGCTCGGACTGATCCACAAGGAGCCGCTCGGCGTCGTCGGCGTCATCGTGCCGTGGAACTTTCCGCTGATGATCGGCGCCTGGAAGATCGCGCCCGCACTTGCCGCCGGCAATTGCGTGGTGGTCAAGCCGCCGGAGATCGCTTCGCTGACGCTGCTGCAGCTGGCCGAATTGGCAAGCGAGGCCGGACTTCCCGCCGGTGTGCTCAATGTCGTCACCGGCCGTGGCGCGGTCACCGGCGAAGCGCTCGGCCTGCATATGGATGTCGACGCCATCGCCTTCACCGGCTCGGGGCCGGTCGGCCGACGGCTGCTCGAATATTCCGCTCGCTCCAATCTGAAGCGCGTCTTCCTCGAACTCGGCGGCAAGTCGCCCAACATCGTCTTTGCCGATGCTCCCGACCTGAAACAGGCGGCGGTCGTCTCGGCCAACGGCATTTTTCGCAATTCCGGCCAGGTCTGCGTCGCCGGCTCGCGGCTTCTGGTCCAGTCAGCGGTCTATGATCGGTTCATGGACGAACTTGTCGCGGCAACCACGCGGCTCAAAGTCGGCGATCCGCTCGATCTCACCAGCGATGTCGGCGCCGTGTCGAGCGCCGAGCAACTGAACAAGAATCTCGGTTTCGTCGCCAGAGCCACCGAAGAAGGCGCCCAGCTGGTCACCGGTGGCGAGCGGATTCTGACCGAGACCGGCGGCAGCTACATGGCGCCGACGATCTTCGAGAATGTCACGCAAGACATGCAGCTTGCGCGCGAGGAGGTGTTCGGGCCAGTGCTCGGCGTCATGCGCTTCGAGACCGAGGAGGAGGCGGTGCGGCTTGCCAATTCGACCGTCTACGGGCTCGCCTCGGCGGTGTGGACCGCCAACCTCTCCACAGCACACCGCATGGTGCGCGCCATCAATGCCGGCGTCGTCCACGTCAACACCTATGGCGGCGCCGACATCACCGTGCCGCTCGGCGGCGTCAAACAGTCCGGTTTCGGCCGCGACAAGTCGCTTCACGCGCTGGAGAAATATTTGGAACTGAAGACGGCGTGGATCGCGCTTTGAGCCTGGCGTCAGCGCCGGTTTTTCCGAGAGTCCGATCTTACTTCCGAAGCGCAGCGGATCGCATCGTAGCCCGCGGCGATCGATTCAATGGCGTCTCGTTCTCACTCACCCGAAAATTTTGAGAGAATATTCCCGGCTTTGGCGAGAACGGCGAAAGGCGTTCTTTGATAAACTTGATAGAATTTCTGAGGATGTGACCAAGGCTAGGCAATCCGCCTCGCTGCCATGACTTCACAACCACAGAGATCAATCATGTCCGACTTCAAGAACACTTTGCCATCTTCCCCGGGGTCAACCGTCAACCGGCGCAGTGGCCTTGCTCTGCTGTTCGCCTCGGCCGTGGCGATCGGCAGCCTGATGGCGCCCGGCGCATCGTTCGCCGAGGACAAAAAGGCGATCAAGGTGGGTATCATCAGCGGTGAGGACGAGGATGTCTGGCGAGTCGTCGTCGCCCAGGCCGCCGAAAAGGGCCTCTCCATCGAAACCGTGGTGTTCAACGACTACACCCAGCCCAATGAGGCGCTGGAGCGCGGCGAAATCGACGCCAACGCCTTCCAGCACCAGCCCTATCTCGACAACCAGATCAAGACTCAAGGGTATCATATCGTGCGCGTCGGCTATACCGGCGTGTGGCCGATCGGCCTCTACTCCAAGAAGTACAAAGCAGTCGCCGACCTGCCCGAGGGCGCGGTCGTCGGCGTGCCGAACGATCCATCCAATGAAGGCCGGGCGCTGCGCGTGCTGCAGAACGAGGGCGTGATCAAATTGAAGGACGGCACCGGCATTCTCGCCGCCACCGTCGACATCGCCGAGAACGCGAAGAAGGTGGTGATCAAGGAACTGGACGCCGGCATTGTCGGCCGCTCGGTCGAGGATCTCGACGCGGCCGTGGTCAACACCGACTGGGCGCTGAAAAGCGGCCTGACGCCGGAAAACCGCATCGCGCAGGAGCCGATCGCCGACAATCCCTACCGCAACTTCATCGCGGTGAAGGCCGGTAACGAGAACGAGGCCTGGGTGAAGACGCTGGTCGCCTCCTATCAGAACGAGGCGGTGAAGGCCGAGTTCGACAAGGTCTACAAGGGCACCGGCCTCAGCGCCTATTGATCCGGTCGACCGGAAGCCCGGTTCGATAGCAACAGCGGTCCGCGCTCAGGCGCGGGCCGCGATTGCGTTTTCGGGAACAGGAACATTCATGAACCAGCATATCACGGCATCCGGAGAAACCGCCGATCCGATCCATGCCCGGCCCGACGCGTCTCAGGACGTCGTGCGCCTCGTCGAGCTGAAGCGCCGCTTCGGTGCGACAGCGGCGCTCGACGGCATCTCGCTGACCGTGCGCAAGGGCGAGATCCTCGGTATCATCGGCCGCAGCGGCGCCGGCAAGTCGACGCTGATCCGCTGCCTGAACGGGCTGGAGCGTCCTGACTCCGGCGAAGTTTTCATCGAAGGCCGAGAGATCAGCCGGCTCGGCGAGCGCGACCTGCAGCCGCTACGGCGGCGCATCGGCATGATCTTCCAGCATTTCAACCTGCTGTCGGCCAAGACCGTCGAAGACAATGTGGCGCTGCCGCTCAAGATCGAGGGCCGCCCGAAGGCCGAGCGACTGAAGCGCGCCGCCGAACTGCTCGACCTCGTCGGCCTGTCCGAGAAGGCAAAAGCCTATCCGGCGTCACTGTCGGGCGGCCAGAAGCAGCGTGTCGGCATCGCCCGGGCGCTGGCAGCACGCCCGGCGCTGCTCTTGTCGGACGAAGCCACCTCGGCGCTCGATCCGGAAACAACGCGCTCCATCCTCGCCCTTCTCAAGGACATCAACCGGCAGCTTGGGCTGACCATCCTTCTGATCACCCATGAGATGGAGGTGGTCCGCTCGATCGCCGACCGCGTTGCGGTGATCGACGCCGGGCGCATCGTCGAGCAAGGGCCGGTCTGGTCGGTGTTTGCCGACCCACAATCAGACATCACCAAAAGCCTGCTCGGCGCCATCCGGCCACAGCTGCCAGCCGAACTGGCGGCCCGGCTGCTGCCGGCGGCCGGCGCGGAGACGATCCTGCGCGTCGACG
The DNA here is from genome assembly GCF_003997835.1 of Mesorhizobium sp. M7A.F.Ca.CA.004.12.1.1. Taxonomy (NCBI): domain Bacteria; kingdom Pseudomonadati; phylum Pseudomonadota; class Alphaproteobacteria; order Hyphomicrobiales; family Phyllobacteriaceae; genus Mesorhizobium; species Mesorhizobium sp. M7A.F.Ca.CA.004.12.1.1. The sequence goes on along the minus strand of NZ_RZRK01000017.1, from coordinate 14,540 downwards.
TGGCCGGTGATGCGGCACGCGGCCCGTTGCTGTCCGACCTTGCCACGGCTGTTCCAGGCGCCTTCCGCCTCATCCACGGCGGCATCGACCATATCCAGCAACAGCCCGTCGGCACGCTGTTCCTGTCTGTTCCCGGCAGCGATGCAAATCATCTCGCTGACATCATCACATTCCTGAAGACCCGCCAGGCGCGGGTGGAGGTGCTTGGCCATGTCGCCGATCCTGTTTGAACTTCTGCTGCGTTCGATTTGGGAAACCGTCCTGATGACAGCCGCCTCCGGCCTCATCTCGCTGGTCTTCGGCCTGCCGCTCGGCCTGGCACTGATCGCCACCGAACGCGGCGGGATTGCCGAAAGCCTGTGGGTGAACCGGGCGCTCGGCGCCGTCATCAACGGCTTCCGTTCGGTGCCCTTCATCATCCTTCTGGTGGCACTGATCCCGGTGACGCGGCTGATCGTCGGCACCTCGATCGGCACATGGGCAGCCATCGTGCCGCTGTCGATCGCCGCCACGCCCTATTACGCGCGCATTGCCGAAGTGTCGTTGCGTGAGGTCGACCGTGGCTTGATCGAGGCGGCGCGCGCCATGGGCGGCAACCGCTGGACGATCATCCGCGAGGTGCTGGTGCCGGAAGCCCTGCCCGGCATCGTCGCCGGCTTCACGGTGACGCTGGTGACGCTGATCGGTGCCTCGGCCATGGCCGGCGCCATCGGCGCCGGCGGCCTCGGCGACCTCGCCATCCGCTACGGCTATCAACGATTTGAGACGTCCGTCATGATCGCGGTGGTCATCGTGCTGATCATCCTGGTCTGCGGCATCCAGTGGGCGGGGGACCGGCTGGTGGCGAGGCTGGATCGGCGGGGGTGAAAGACTGGCTGACGGCACGGCCGCGTACGGGATAGGCGGAGGCCTCCCCGCCACCAAACCGTCTGACGCCCGGCCTCACCCGCCAAAGCTGCCCAGCCGCGTCGGCTGCGTATAGCTGCGGTCGACATAGAGCAGGGCCGAGCCGCCGCTGCCGTGCCGGACATCGATGACGCGGCCGATCATGACATTGTGCGTGCCGACGACATGCACAGTCTCAATCTCGCAATCGAAATTGACGATCGCATCCGACAACGCCGGCGTGCCGGAGGTCAGCGTCTGCCAGCGCGCCGAGGCGTAGCGTGCCTCCATGTCCCTGGTCGCGCCGGCGAATTTTCCCGCCAGATGCATGTGGTCATGCATCAGCACGTTGACGCAGAAGCGCTGGTTGGACAGAAACATGGCGGCCTGCGTCGAGCGCCCGTTCATGCAGACCAGCAGCGTCGGCGGCTCGTCGGAGACGCTGCACATGGCGGTGGCGGTGAAGCCGCCGCGTCCTGCCGGCCCATCGGTGGTGACGATGTTGACCGGCGCGCAGACCCTCGCCATGGCGTCGCGGAAATCGGTTTTCGAAATCTGCGTGGCCATCTAATTCACTCGGCCGTTGAGACAAGCGGATTGAACCAGGTATCGCCCGTCCAGCCATTCTCGTCATAGTCGGCCATGCAGGTGTCGACGAGCTCTTCCATCGCCTTCAGCCGCCCGCCGCGTTCAGCTCCTTTCAGCACCTGCAGCCGCACCTCTTCCGGCGCGCCGGCATAGTTGAGCTCGTAGAGCGCGTGGCGGCCGCCGAACTCGGTGCCGGTCGCGTCCCACAAAAGCTTCATGATCTTGATGCGCTCGATGTGGCCCATGTCGTTGGAGCCACGCACATATTGCGCCAGATACTTGTCGATCTCGGGGTTGTTGAAGTCGCGCACCGACGACGGCAGGTAGATCAGCCCGGACGCGATCACCCGGCGCACGGTGTCGATGACACGCGGATAGGCTTCCGACATGAAGGTGCGGTAGGCGAGCGCGGCTTCCAGATTGGGCAGCACCGCGCCATTCGCCCACGGGATCGGGTTGTAGGCCATGGCGTTGGAAAAGCTCCAGAACATGTGCCTGAGCGCGATGACCTCGCCCAGTGCCGCCTGGTTGCCGCGGAAAGCATCGCCGCCCGTGGCGCGCAGCGCCTTGGCCAGCAGGCCGGCGAGGAAGTCGAGCTTGACGGCGAAACGCGTGCAGCCCTGGAAGCAGTAGCCATGCATGAAGCCGGATGCCGGGTGGAAGGACAGGATCTTCTGCGCATCGCGCAGCACCAGCACGTCCTCCCAGGGGATGAAGACATTGTCGAGCACCAGGATCGCATCGTTCTCGTCGAAGCGCGACGACAGCGGATAGTCGAAGGGCGCCGCCACCGTGTTGGCCGTCTGCTCGTAGGAGACGCGGCAGAACATCTTTATCCCCGGTGCATTCATCGGCACGATGAACATCACCGACAGCGACGGATCCTCAGTGATCGTCGCCGAGCCCTGCGCCAGGAAATTGTAGTGGGTCAGCGCCGAGGACGTCGCCACCACCTTGGCGCCGGAGACATAGATGCCGGCATCCGTCTCCTTGGTGATGTGGACGAAGACGTCCTTCACCTGTTCGGCCGGCTTGTGGCGGTCGATCGGCGGATTGACGATGGCATGGTTCATGAACAGTGCGGCTTCCTGCGCACGTTTGTGCCAGGACAGAGCATTGTCCCTGAACGGCCCGTACCAGTCGGCATTGGCGCCGAGCGTGTTCATCAGCGCCGCCTTGTAGTCGGGCGTGCGCCCCATCCAGCCATAGGACATGCGCGACCACTCGGCGATCGCCGTCTGCTGGGTAACAAGCTCAGCCGAGGATTTGGCGACCCGGAAATATTTGTGGGTGTAGCCGCCCGAGCCGGTGTCGGTCGGCGAGGTCAGCGTGTCCCGCCGCAGGGGATCATGCAGCGCATCGTAGAGGCGCGCCAGCGACCGCGCCGAATTGCGCATCGACGGGTGCGTGGTGACATCGGCAATGCGTTCGCCGTATATATAGACCTCGCGGCCGTCGCGCAGGCTCTCCAGATACTCAGCCCCGGTGAACGGCCGTGCCTTATCAGTGCGGAAGTCTTCTGATCGCATGATGGTCCTCCTCTTGAGTCGCAACACTAGCGCCTTGGGCATGCTTCGGTTATGGACGGAACGGCAAAACCGATTGGACTTTTTCAGGCGCCATGAGCCAGAATTCCATCCCCGACTTCTTCGTCTATGGCGAGCCGGTGAGGCCGCTCGATGTCGGTTTCCTGCATGTCGAGACGGTGCTTGCGCGCAGCAATATCCATCTTGGTCAGGTTGCGGCGCACAAGCATCCGCAGATGGGCCAGATCACCTACTGGACCAGCGGCTCCGGCACCTACCGTATCGAAGACCGATCCTGGGACTTTTCGGCGCCTGCCGTCAGCTTCGTGCCGAGCGCTGTCGTGCATGGCTTCTCGATCGGACCCGGCACCGACGCCATCGTCGTCTCGGTCGCCGACGGCGCGCTCGCGGCCATCGCCGCTCACAGCCTGCTGCCGCTGGACAGGCCGGTCTTTGCCGACGGTCTGCCACGACACGCGGCGTGGGCGAGACTGGCGGCGGTGCTGGAGATGATCGCCGCCGAATATGCCGAGGCGCAAGCCGGCAATGACAGGGTCCTGCCGGCGCTGATCGCCGTCGCACTCTCCCACATTGCGCGCCTGAGCCCCGGCGTGACCGCCTCCGCTGCCTCTTCCGATGCTTCGCTGGCGCGGGGCCTGCGCCGGCTCGCCGACACGCATTTCCGCGACAACTGGCCGGTCGATCGCTACGTCGAGGCGCTGGCCACCACGCCGCATCTTCTCGACAAGGCTGCCCATGCTGTGCTGGGCGCCGGCGTCAAGCGGGTCGTCAGCGAAAGGCGGCTGCTGGAGGCCAAGCGTCTGCTGCTGTTTACCGTACGCACGGTGGAGGACATCGCCTACGAGATCGGCTTCGACGACCCGGCGTATTTTTCACGGTTCTTTCGCGCGCGGGTCGGCGAAGCGCCCGCCGCCTGGCGCCGGAAGCACTTGCAGGGCCATTAGTCCTGCGTGAGATGCAGACCCGTGATGCGCAATCCTCGATGTTGCAGCCACAGCCACTTTTTCGTGAAGCTGAACGGGTTGATCCCTTCGCCTGTCTGCCTAGGTAGAAAGGAGCGGCGGGCGCCACGCAAATCTGACATCGGGCCAATCTGACAGTCGGCATGATATTTTCCTGCATTCAAAAGCTTGCCCTCGCTGTTCTCTGTGTGGGAATCCAGTCTTCCTGCGTCGTTCCCGACGATACGTCGCGTATCGCCAAGGTTGATCCAACGGCGGCGGCCGCCCGCAAGGAGATGGTCGGCCTCAGCGAAGCCGATGTTCGAATGTGCGCCGGGTTTCCGACCGCCACCGCCAACGCCGGCCGATCGGGCCAGATCTGGACCTACAAGCGCATCGTCCAGCGCGGCAATCTCAGCATTGTGGTTCCGACTCTAGCGGTAGGCGCGATCCCGGCGGTCGGCGGCTCCGTCAATGTCGCTCCCGGCGGTTATTGCGACACGCAAATTCGCATGGTCGACGGCCGCGTCGCCGAAGTTGCCTATGCCGGCGACAACAATTTGCCGAACAGGCGCGACGCGCTTTGTGTCAGCACGGTGGACGCCTGCGTGACCTATGCGCGTCAACACGGTCAGAGGCCGGCGGCCAGATCGGCCAGATAGCCGGCGGCAGCGAAACGGCGATGACGGTCACGCAAATACCGTTGAGGGCTTGACTGACCCGCCGGACAGAATACGCTAGCGCAAAATACCGGCTCTGATCGCCGGGCGGCAAGAATGCCTCGTATGCCTCGCCCTTCCGGCGCTGGCTGCGAGGCATTGTCATTTTGGGGATCTGTTTGAAACGGCATATCGAGATCGGCATCCTGTATTCCCGCTCGGGGAGCTATCAGCTCGTCTCCGATGCGTGCCGCATCGGCGCCATGCGCGCCATCGCCGACATCAACGCCGATCGCAGCTCAGGCATCGAACTGGTGCCGGTCGAGCGCGATCCGCAAAGCAATGCGGACCGTTACGCGACGCTGTGCGAGGATATTTTCAGGACCAGCAGCGCGCGCCATGTCGTCGGCTGCGTCACCTCGTGGAGCCGCAAGGAAACCATTCCGGTGCTCGAGAAGGCGGGCGGCATGCTCTGGTACGCCTGCCCCTATGAGGGCTTCGAGGCCAACGAGCACGTCGTCTACATGCACGCCTGCCCCAACCAGCATCTGGTGCCGCTGATGGCGCATGTCGTGCCGCGTTTCGGCGCCAACGGTTTCCTGCTCGGCTCGAACTACATCTGGGGCTGGGAGATGAACCGCGTCGCCCGCGACCTGATCGCCGATGCCGGCGGCAAGGTGCTGGGCGAACGCTATCTGCGCATCGGCGAGACCGACGTGTCGCGGCTGATCGCGGAGATCCGTGCCACACGGCCGAACTTCATCCTCAACAACCTGATCGGCACCACTTCCTACGCCTTCCTGGCGGCCTATTGCGATCTCGGGAATGAGGATCCTGCCTTCCGCCCGGAAACCTGTCCCGTCATCTCCTGCAACCTCACCGAAGGAGAGTTGCCGGCGATCGGCGTATCCGGGAAAGGGCACCTGTCGGTCGGGCCGTACTTCGCGCCGCGGCCGGCCGCCTTCGCCTCGTCTTTCGAGGCCTCCGCCTATGCCTCCGTGCAGGTGATGGCCGACGTGCTCTCCAGCAATTCCGAAGCCGGTCCGGCGGAATTTTCCAGAGCCTTCGCAGAACGCCGCTTCTCCACCCGGCTCGGGCCGATCGCCATCGACGCGCATTCCCAGCACGCGACGCTGCCGGTGATCATCGGGCGCATCGCGGATGGCTTCTTCGAGGTCGTCAGCCGCGAGGACGAAGTCGCGCCAGACCCGTATCTGTCGCGCTACGACCCGGCAAAAACATTCGGCCGCCCGCGCCTGAGGGTGGTGTCGTGACGAGAACCCCACGCATCCCCAATCTCGGCGGCGCCAGGGCCTTCATCCTGCACCGTCCGCACCCGACGGTGCAGGCGATCACCAGGCAATTGTCGGCCATCGGCCTGATCACGCTGGACTGCTGGCCCGAACTACCGCCCGAGGCGCTGGCGGCCGATTTCGTCTTCTTCGACGCCGATCTCGGCTTCGACGAGCAATTCCCGTGGAAGCCGGGCGAAGCGCCGATGCCGCTGGTGGCGCTGATCGGCTCCGAGGCGCCCGGCCGCATCGAATGGGCATTGTCGCACAAGGCCGACGCCCAACTCTTGAAGCCGGTCGGCAATGCCGGCGTCTACAGCGCACTGCTGATCGCAAGGCAAAGTTTCGAGGCGCGAAAACACCTGGCCAGCGAAATCGCCTCGCTTCGCCAGCGCGTCGCCGAGCGCCAGACCATCGTGCGCGCGGTGACGGCACTGGCGAAAGGCGCCGATGACGGCCGCGCCTATGCGCAGCTTCGCTCGCTGGCGATGAGCTGGCAGATCAGCGTCGAGGATGCCGCGCGGCGGATCGTGGCCATGACAAGTGAAGAAGCAACGGGGGAAGAAGGCGGCGATGACCAGTCCCATCGCGCCTGATCTCACCGCGCCAGGGCGCATGCCGGTCAAGCCGCGCGCCGGCGTCTGGCGCCGGCTGGTCAGGCGCCGTCTGGCACTGCTTGGGCTGGTGATCGTCGCCATTGTCGTTGCCGGCGCCGTGCTGGCGCCATGGCTGACAGGCTACGATCCCAACGAGCAGATGTTCGACGGCCTGACCATCGAGGGCTCGCCCTTGCCGCCGGATGCAAAATTCTGGCTGGGCACCGACCTGCTCGGCCGCGACCTGTTGACCCGCATCCTCTACGGAGCCCGCACCTCGCTGATCATCGGCATCGTCGCCAATGGCGTGGCGCTGTTCATCGGCACGCTGGTCGGTGTTGTTGCTGGCTATTTCCGCGGCTGGATCGGCAGTGCGCTGATGCGCTTCACCGATTTGATGATGGCCTTTCCGGCACTGCTGCTCGCCATTTGCCTGGCGGCGGTGTTCGAGCCGAGCCTGTGGATCGTCGCCATGGTCATCGCGCTGGTCAACTGGGTGCAGACCGCCCGCGTTATTTACACCGAGACCTCTTCGCTCGCCGAACGCGAGTTCATCGACGCCGAGCGCACCATCGGGGCGAGCGCACCGCGCATCCTGTTTCGCCACATCCTGCCGCATCTCCTGCCGACCATCATCGTCTGGGGCACGCTCGGCATTTCGACCACGGTGCTGTTGGAGGCGACGCTCTCCTTCCTCGGCATTGGCGTGCAGCCGCCGACCTCGTCCTGGGGCAACATCATCTTCGAGAACCAGACCTACTTCCAGGCAGCACCCTGGCTGGTGTTCTTCCCCGGTGCGGCGATCCTGGCGCTGGCACTGGCCTTCAACCTGATCGGCGACGCGCTGCGCGACATCCTCGATCCGACGCAAAGGGGCCGGGCATGATCGCCTATCTAGGCCGCCGCCTGATCCAGTCGCTGCTGATCCTGCTCGGCGTCTCGCTGATCACCTTCGCGCTGCTCTATCTCTTGCCGGCCGACCCGGTGCGCCAGATCGCCGGCCGCAGCGCCACGCCGCAGACGGTTGAGAACATCCGCCAGCAGCTCGGCCTCGACCAGCCCTTCATCGTCCAGTACTGGCGCTATCTTACGAAGCTCATCAGCGGCGATCTCGGCCGCTCCTACATCCAGCGCTCCGAAGTCACCGAGCTGATCGTCTCACGGCTGCCGGCAAGCCTGTTGCTGATGGTCGGCGCCATCCTGTGCGAGCTGCTGCTCGGCCTCAGCATGGGCCTGATCGCTGCCGTCAAGCGCGGCACCGGCACCGACCAGACGCTGATGGTCGCCTCCTTCGTCGGCGTCTCGGCACCGCAATTCGTCGTCGGTCTGCTGCTGCTCTACGTCTTTGCCGTGCGGCTCAGCTGGTTCCCGATCGGCGGCTATGGCACCTGGCGTCATCTCGTGCTGCCGTCGCTGACCATGGGCATACTCGGCGCCGGCTGGTACGCCCGCATGATGCGCTCGTCGATGATCGATGTTCTGCGTCAGGATTATGTCCGCACCGCCCGCGCCAAGGGCCTGGCGCGGCGAGCCATCCTTTTCCGCCATGCGCTGCCGAACGCCATCCTGCCGGTCATCGCCATGATCGGCATCGACATCGGCATCTTCATGGGTGGCATCGTCGTCGTCGAAAGCGTGTTCGGCTGGCCTGGCATTGGCCAGCTGGCGTGGCAGGCCATCCAGCGCGTGGACATCCCGATCATCATGGGCGTCACCCTGGTCTCGGCCTTCGCCATCGTGCTCGGCAATCTGCTGGCCGACGTCATCGCGCCCTTCATCGACCCCCGCATCAAGCTCAGATGAAAATGAAAACCAGACAGAGAAAGGGAACATAAAAATGAAAAAGTTTCTCGCTTCCACGGTAGCGGCATCGGCGCTGGCGCTGATGCTCGGCATGACAAGTGTTCGCGCCGAGGACACCGTCGATCCGAACGCCAAGCAGGGCGGCGCCATCACCATCACCTACAAGGACGATGTCGCCACGCTCGATCCGGCGATCGGGTATGACTGGCAGAACTGGTCGATGATCAAGAGCCTGTTCGACGGGCTGATGGATTACGAACCTGGCACCACCAATTTGAAGCCCGACCTTGCCGAGAGCTACGAGATCTCGCCCGACGGGAAGACCTTCACCTTCAAGCTGCGCCATGGCGTGAAATTCCACAATGGCCGCGAGATGACCGCCGACGACGTGAAATATTCGCTCGACCGCGTCACCAATCCCAAGACCCAGAGCCCCGGCGCCGGCTTTTTCGGCTCGATCAAGGGCTATGACGATGTCGCCGCCGGCAAGGCCGGGAGCCTCTCCGGCGTCACCGTCGTCGATCCCTACACGGTCAAGTTCGAGCTGACCCGGCCCGACGCCACTTTCCTGCATGTCATGGCCATCAACTTCTCGCATGTCGTGCCGAAGGAAGAGGTCGAGAAATACGGCGCCGATTTCGGCAAGCATCCGGTCGGCACCGGCGCCTTCAAGCTCGCCGAATGGACACTCGGCCAGCGCATCGTCTTCGAGCGCAATGCGGACTATTGGCACAAGGGCCTGCCGCATCTGGACAAGATCACCTTCGAGATCGGCCAGGAGCCGATCGTGGCGCTGCTGCGCCTGCAGAAGGGCGAGATCGATGTGCCCGGCGACGGCATTCCGCCGGCAAAATTCCAGGAGGTGATGGCCGATCCGGAGCAGAAGGCGCGCGTCGTCGAAGGCGGCCAGCTGCACACCGGCTATGTCACCATGAACACCACCATGGCGCCGTTCGACAATGTGAAGGTGCGTCAGGCGGTCAACATGGCGATCAACAAGGCGCGCATCATCCAGATCATCAACGGCCGCGCTGTGCCGGCCAACCAGCCGCTGCCGCCGTCGATGCCGGGCTACGACAAGGAGTACAAGGGCTATCCCTATGACGTCGCCAAGGCCAAGGCGCTGCTTGCCGAGGCCGGCCATCCCGATGGTTTCGACACGCAATTGTTCGCCATGAACACCGATCCCAACCCGCGCATCGCTCAGGCGATCCAGCAGGATCTGGCGGCGATCGGCATCAAGGCCAGCATCCAGTCGCTGGCTCAGGCAAACGTCATTGCCGCCGGCGGCGACAAGGCCGGCGCACCGATGATCTGGTCCGGCGGCATGGCCTGGATCGCCGACTTCCCGGATCCGTCGAACTTCTACGGCCCGATCCTCGGCTGCGCCGGCGCGGTGCCGGGCGGCTGGAACTGGTCGTGGTACTGCAACAAGGATCTCGAGGCCAAGGCGGCCGAGGCCGACTCGGTGGTCGACCCGGCCAAGGCCGGCGAGCGCGACAAGATGTGGAGCGCCATCTACGACAAGGTGATGGAAGACGCGCCCTGGGCGCCGGTCTTCAACGAGCAGCGCTTCACCATGAAGTCGACGCGCATGGGCGGCGCCGACAACCTCTATGTCGACCCGGTCCATATCCCGATCAACTACGACAATGTGTACGTAAAAGATGTGCAATAACTGCGACTACACCATCCACGGGCGCCAACATCATTTCGGCTGGGACAATTCGTTTGTCCCGGCCGAGCGGGTGGCGCCCGGCTCGACCATCGAGTTCCAGTGCCTCGATTCCTCCGGCGGCCAGTTGCAGGCCGACAGCACGGTCGCCGACGTCGCCAGGCTCGACTTCGCCACCGTCAATCCGGTGACTGGGCCGATCTTCGTCGAGGGCGCCGAGCCGGGCGATGCACTGAAGGTGACGATCGAGATGTTCAAACCATCCGGCTTCGGCTGGACGGCCAACATTCCCGGTTTCGGGCTGCTCGCCGACGACTTCAAGGAGCCGGCGCTGAACATCTGGAAATACGACGCCGTCTCGCTCGAGCCGGCGCTGTTCGGCAAAAATGCGCGTGTGCCGTTGAAAGCCTTCGCCGGCACCATCGGCAACGCGCTGGCGGAAAAGGGCCACCATTCGGTGGTGCCGCCAAGGCGCGTCGGCGGCAATCTCGACATCCGCGATCTCGCCGCCGGCACCACGCTGTACCTGCCGGTGGAAGTGGCGGGCGCACTGTTTTCGGTCGGCGATACCCATGCCGCGCAAGGCGACGGCGAGGTTTGCGGCACGGCGATCGAAAGCCCGATGGACGTCGTGCTCAAGCTCGATCTGGTCAAGGATGCCAGGCTGAAGACGCCGCGCTTCACCACGCCAGGCCCGGTGACGCGCCATCTCGACGCCAAGGGTTATGAGGTGACGACCGGCATCGGCCCGGACCTGATGGCGGGCGCCAGGGAAGCGGTCGCGCAGATGGTCGACCTGCTCGCCGGGAGGTACAAGATCGACCCGGTCGAAGCCTATATGCTGGCCTCTGTGTGCGGCGATCTCAGGATCAGCGAGATCGTCGACATGCCGAACTGGGTGGTGTCGTTCTATTTTCCGCGCTGCGTGTTTGAATGATGTCAAGTCGGCGCTGCACCCCCCTCTGTCCTGCCGGACATCTCCCCCTCAAGGGGGGAGATCAGATGTCACTTCGGCTTTCGCCAATCTCTAATGTTGCAAGGGGGAGCGCCGGCCCACGTGACGGCCAATCTCCCCCCTTGAGGGGGAGATGTCCGGCAGGACAGAGGGGGGCGTGCCGGAATAAACCTCTCAGAACTTTGCCTTTGCAATGACCTCAACCCCCAAACCCGTCCTCGACATCGCCAACCTCTGCGTCAGCGTGCGCGGCGAGGACGGCGAGCGCGAGGTCGTCTCCGACCTGTCGCTGACGCTGGCGCGTGGCGAGACGCTCTGCATTGCCGGTGAATCCGGCTCCGGCAAATCGATGACCGCACTGGCCATCATGCAATTGCTGCCGCAGCCGGCGGCGCGCATATCGTCTGGGAAAATCCATCTGGGCGATACAGATCTGACGACTCTCGACGAGCGCCGGATGCGGCGCATTCGCGGCGACCGCATCGCCATGATCTTCCAGGAGCCGATGACCTCGCTCAACCCGGTGCTGTCGATCGGCCGGCAGCTCACCGAATCCATCGAGGCACACACCAGCCTGTCGCAGGGCGAAGCTCGTCAGCGCGCCATCGAGGCGTTGAAGGCGGTGCGCATTTCAGAGGCCGAAAGCCGGCTAAAGCAGTTTCCGCACGAACTGTCCGGCGGCATGCGCCAGCGGGTGATGATCGCCATGGCGCTGGCGCTCGAGCCGGACGTGCTGATCGCCGACGAGCCGACGACGGCCCTCGACGTCACCGTGCAAGGCGAGGTGCTGGAGCTGCTGCGCGACCTGCAGCGCCAGCACGGCACCAGCGTCATCCTGATCACCCACGACATGGGCGTCGTCGCCGAAATGGCCGACCGCGTCATCATCATGCGGCATGGCCGCATGGTCGAAGAGGGAAGAACCGCTGACATTTTTGCCAGGCCGCAAGCCGACTACACGCGCGAACTGCTTGCCGCCGTGCCGCGCATCGGCAGCGGTATCGGCCGCCAGAAATCCAGGGATGTCGAGGCGGCGGCGCCGGCCAATGTCGCCGAGGTCAAGGACCTGCATGTCCGCTTCGACCTGCATGGCGGCTTCTTCGGCCGGGTCACCCGCCGCGTCCACGCGGTGGAAGGCGTGACCTTCTCGATCGCGCCCAACGAGACGCTGGCGCTGGTCGGCGAATCCGGTTGCGGCAAGTCGACAACCGCCAAGGCGTTGGCCGGACTGGTGCCTTACAGCGGAGGCGTCGTCATCGGCGGCCGCAATTTGTCTGGCCTTGGCCGCGACGAGCGCAAGGCTGTGCGCCGCGACGTGCAGATGATTTTTCAGGATCCCTACGCCTCGCTCGACCCGCGCATGCGCGTCGGCGACCTCGTCGCCGAGCCGCTGCTGATCCATGGCATCGCCTCGAAGCAAGAACGCAGCCAGCGTGTCGCGGCGCTGTTCGAGCGCGTCGGCCTGTCGGCTGACCAGATGGATCTCTATCCGCATGAATTCTCCGGCGGCCAGCGCCAGCGCGTCTGTATTGCACGCGCTCTTGCGCTGCGGCCGAAGCTGATCATCGCCGACGAAAGCGTCTCGGCGCTCGACGTCTCGGTGCAGGCGCGTGTGCTCGATCTGTTGAAGGAATTGCAACGCGAATTCGGCGTCGCCTATCTCTTCATCTCGCACGACATGGCGGTGGTCGAGAACATCTCCGACCGCGTCGCCGTCATGTATCTCGGCCAGATCGTCGAAATGGGCACGCGCGACCAGGTCTTTTCCAACCCGCGCCACCCCTACACCAGACGCCTCATCGAAGCCGTGCCGGTGCCCGATCCAGCCAAGCGAAGAAGCCGCTTCGCCCGCCTGGACCAGGAGATCCCGAGCGCCACCCGCAGGATCGGCGAGGCGCCGTTGAAACTGGCGCTGAGGGATTTCGGCAACGGCCATCTCGTCGCCGCCGAGGGCTGAGCCGGCACTGCCGCCGGCGGTTCACGTGTTTGTGTCTCTATCTCGTGCTCAAGGCTCGCGTTCCGCCGCCAAACCGTATCGCTTCGAGCACGAAATCCCTAACGGCCTCTTGCCCTCTGTCCCTATCTTCCTCATGTTCAATACCATTGCGATGATCGATCGTAGGAGGGTCGGTCGGATTCATCGCTATGGGAGGAAGTCAACCATGAAGGTAAGCCTTTTCGTTTCCGCGGCACTTCTCGCCGTATCCGCGATCCCCGCCTCGGCCGCTGAAATTTCCGACGGCAAGGTCAAGATCGGCATCCTCAACGACCAATCGGGCGTCTACGCCGATTTCGGCGGCAAGTGGTCGGTCGAGGCGGCCAAGATGGCGGTCGAGGATTTCGGCGGCAAGGTGCAGGGAGCGCCGATAGAAATCATCAGCGCCGACCACCAGAACAAACCGGATATCGCCTCCAACATCGCGCGGCAGTGGTATGACACCGAGCAGGTCGATGCCATCATGGAACTGACGACCTCTTCGGTGGCGCTCGCCGTCCAGGGGATTTCCAAGGAAAAGAAGAAGATCGACATCGTCACCGGCGCGGCGACCACGGAGCTGACCGGCAAACAATGCTCGCCCTATGGCTTCCACTGGGCCTATGACACTCATTCGCAAGCGATTGGGACAGGCGGCTCTCTCGTGCAGCAGGGCGGCGACAGCTGGTTCTTCGTCACCGTCGACTATGCATTCGGCTATTCGCTGAAGGATCAGACCACCAAGTTCGTCGAGAGCCATGGCGGCAAGGTGCTGGGCGAGGTGCGTTATCCCCTGGGATCGACCGATTATTCGTCCTTCCTGCTGCAGGCGCAATCGTCGGGCGCCAAGGTCATCGGCCTGGCCAATGCCGGCCTCGATACCTCCAACTCGATCAAGCAGGCGGCCGAATTCGGCATCGTGCAGGGCGGTCAGCGTCTTGCCGCACTCCTGTTCACGCTGGCCGAGGTGCATGGGCTTGGCCTTCAAGCGGCGCAGGGCGTTGTGCTGACCGAAGGCTATTATTGGGATCGCGACGACAAGAGCCGCGAATTCGGGCAGCGCTTTTTCAAGCGCACCAACCGCATGCCGAACATGATCCAGGCCTCGACCTATTCAGCGGTGACGCAGTACCTGAAAGCGATCGACAAGGCCGGCACGGACGAGACCGAAGCCGTCGCCAAGCAACTGCATTCGATGCCTGTGGACGACGCCGCGATAACCAACGGCAAAGTGCAGGCGGACGGCAACATGGTCCACGACATGTACCTCTATCAGGTCAAGTCGCCAGCCGAGAGCACCAAGGAGTGGGACTACTACAAATATCTCGCCACCATTCCTGGCAACGAGGCCTTCCTGAGCGAAAAGGAAAGCGGCTGTCCGACGGCCGGCCAGTGATCGGCGCGGCCGATGGCGCCGACTGACCTGAGCGCGAACGAGCCGCCTGTGGTGCTTTCCGCCCGCGGGTTGCGGCGTGACTTTGCCGGCTTCATCGCCGTGAAAAACGTCGATCTGGATGTTCGCCATGGCAACATCCATGCCCTGATCGGACCCAACGGCGCCGGCAAGACGACCGTCTTCAACCTGCTCACCAAGTTCCTGGCGCCGACCAGCGTCAGGATCGAG
>NZ_RZRK01000179.1:0-9270 GCF_003997835.1 Mesorhizobium sp. M7A.F.Ca.CA.004.12.1.1 | reverse complement strand
ATCGTAGAGTGGATCGCCCGAAGTGACGAGGTGGTCAACGGCGCCGGAGGCACCTTCGAGTTCGCGCGTGATGATATCTTCCGTGACATCGCCCGCGACATTGATCGTGTCTGAACCCAGACCGCCGATAACGCGATAGGCTACGCCGAAAGCCGTCGATTGGACGAAGAATTCATCGTCGCCTTCAAGCCCGTCGACCTCGACCACTTCGATCGTGGTGTAGCGAACGTTGAGGCCGGCGCCGAAGATACCCTTATCGGTGATGGCGAAATCGTCGGCGAATTCCGTGCCGAGGATAACCAGCTTGTCAAAGCCGGTGCCGCCGTCGACCGAGACCGGCGCGTTGACGTTGTATTGCACTTCGTCTTCGCCGCCGCCGGCGCGGATGTCCGGCGCGCGCGCGACCGAGAAGCCGAGCCCGATGATCGACTTGGCGACGCCGAAGTCGTCCAGCACGATAACGTCGTCGGTATAGTCGTCAGGCGTCGAGTCAGCGTCGGCGAAATTGATCACGCCATCGCCATTGGTGTCGAGCGTCACCGCCGGCAAATCGTCCTGATCGATCGTGCCGTCACCATTCCAGTCCTGGTTGGCGACCGCCGCAATGGCGAACGCGCGGACGATGAACAGGTCGTTGTTGTCGTCGCCTTCGAGCCGCAATTCGGCCTGGTTGGCATAGACCCGGAATTCGTCGTTGCCGGTGCCGCCTTGCGCCACCATCGGCGCACTGATGCCCGGGCTCAGCCAGCCGCGTGTCGTGGCCACCATGTCGGGGAACACGTCCTGGTCGAGCAGGTTGCCGCCGAAGAACGGCGTGACGCCGTTTTCCGCATCGCCGGTGCGTTTGGTGCCGAATATCTGGCCGATGTTGAAGGAGTCGTCACCGGCGCCGCCTTGCAGCGAAACGATCGCCGTGGTGTCGTCGGAGTAGAAATTGTCGTTGCCGCCCTGCCCCTCGATGGTGATCCGGCCATTCAGCGCGGTGTCGTAGTTGATGCGCGCGACTTCGTTCGAAGGCTCATTGTCCTCGATCGTATCGGCATAGGTCTTCGGCTGTCCGTAGACCATGGCGACGTAGCCTGGACGGTCGGCGGCTTCGTGCGGCAGATAGTTGGCGCCGCGCAGCAGGAAGATGTCGTCGATCGGCTTGTTGCCGCCGATCAGACCATTCTGCGACGAATCGTACCCGAAGATCGTCAGTTCATCGACACCGTCGATAGGACGCCCGCTGTCGAGAATGTTGATGACGTAATTGCGCTGGAAGTCGGTGCCCGCGGTGCCCTGCCCCGGATTGTTGGAGCCAAGCGTGTAGATCTCATAGAGATCGGTGCCCGACACGCCGTCGAGCGTAAGCGTGTGCTCGGCCGCCGTCTGCATGTTCGGAGAGGTTTGCGTCGTGGTATCCTGGAGGTAGTAGACGCGGAAGCGGTCTTCGCCATCGACGTTGTTCACATCGAGGTTCTGGCTGCCATAGGCGCGGGTCTTCGAGCCGAGGAAGACGTAACCGGCGCTGCCCTGCGTGTTGGTGCCACCGGCACCGGACGTGTCGCCGAACTGGATCGTGTCGACATCCGTATTGCCGAAGATTCGGGTCAGCACGGTCGGTCCGGTGACCGGGTTCGCTGTCAGCGTCGGCGTTGCCGAGCCGACCGGCGCGCCGATCGTCTTGTTGCCCGGCGTCACGGTTGCGTTGGCGATGATGCGGCCGCGCAGCACCATCACGGTGCCGAAGGCGAAATCCAGGTTGACGAGCGCATGGATGACCTCGTTGGTCGCCGACACGTCGCCATAGATGTCGATGCTCTTGGCCGCCAGCGTTTCGCTGTTGGAATCGAGCGTTACGTTGTCGCCGACGCGCAGCAGCACGGAACCCTTTTCGGCGAAGATCTGGCCATGTGGGATCGCACGTGACGCATCGGGCTGGAAGGTCGGGAACGTCGTGCCATCTTCACCGAAGCGGGCACTGCCGCTGTGCAGCAGGTCGAGGTTCTCGCCCTGAACCGAGGTCTCGCGCACCGTGATGCGGATGTCGCCATCATAGGTGTGCGCCAGCACCAGCCGCAGATTGCCGGCGGTGCCGCCGGGAACCTCCGGCGCTTCGGCCAGGTAGATGTTGTTGCCGGCCTCAAGTGCGACGTCGTCATCGCTCGAACCGCGCGATGAATCGATCTCGAGGTCGTTGGTAAAGGCGCCGATGGAGCCATTGCCGTTGGCGTCGAGGTCGATGGTCTGCCCCATCACGTCGGCCAAATCGTCGCCCAAGCCGTTGTTGCGTGAATCCAGGATCGAGCCCGCGACGGTCCTTAGCGACACATCACGGATCGTGTGGACGGTATGAACATGCATGTCGCCGACGACTTCGTCGAGGAAGATGCCCAAAGTCGCATCCGCGCTGATGTCGAAGGCGCGCAGCACACCGAGCCCGCCGGCGCCATTGCGGTTGTCAACGTTGATCTCGAGGAAATTGCCCGGTTCACCAATGCCGCCCAGGGCCGAATTGATGTCAAGCAGCGTCGGGTTGAGCACCTCGGCAGCCACCTGGAAATGGGTCGGGTTAAACAGCCCCACGCCAGCGGCCATGGTGATGTTGCGGCCGGAGACATCGGCCTCGATCGAGGTCGGGTCGCCGTTGTCATTGCGCGCATCGAGGATGCGCCGCGGCGAATACAAAAGCACATCCGAGGCGTTGGAGCGAATGCGCTCGATGCGCATGTCACCGGTCTTTTCGGTCAGCGCGATGTAGCCATTGGTCAGCACGTCGATGTCGCCATTGCCGGCGATCTCGGTGATGCCCAGTACGTTGATGGTGGTCGCCGAGGGTGCGGGATTGGCTGCCGCGACGATGATGTCGCCGCCCGTGACGACCGAGCCTGCCTGCAGCCCGGGCAGCGTGCGCAGGCCGGTTGCCGGGTCGAGGCCCCGGAAATCATAGGTCGACGCGATTTCCGTGTTACCGGTGGCGAAGACGCCACGGCTCAGCGACGGGATAGCTCCCTCATCCGGCCGGAATTTATTGTAGTAGGTCTGTCCGCCCGCGGGCAACGCCGGCGCCTTGACCAGCAGGCCGCCGGACAGACCGTCGCCGAACTGTTCAATGCTGGCTTGCAGCAGCACGTCCGCCGTATTGCCGGCATTGATCCGGTCGATCTCGACGATGTAGAAGCCCCCGGCCGGCGCCTCGCGCAGCAGCGCCTTGAGGTCGAGGCTGATGTTGCCGAGCGCATCGGTGGTGAAGGTCTCAGCCGAAATCAGGCTATGCAGATCGGTCAGCGCGCCACCCGGTGCCAGATCGATGGCCGTGCCGGCCAGAGCGTTTGTCAACGTGGTCGCCAACTTGACGCTCTGCCCGTCGGGCGAAGCGATGATGTAGTAATAGCCGCCGTCGGTGAGCCCGCCGATGGCCGTGGTCACGGCATCGTAGCGCACCAGCTGGCCGGTATAGAAACGGTTCTCGACCCCAAGGAATACCTGGTTCGTCAAGCCGGCGACGCGGCCGGTGTCGAAGCCTATGCCGAGCGGCAGGCCGGCGCTGTCGACGATGTCGATGTTCACGCGCGCACCGGTCGCGCCGATGTTTTCGTCGGCGCGAATGTTCAGGATGTGGGTACGGATCAGCGACTGGCGGCCGTCACTGCCTGTGACGCCGCGATCGTTGGTGGCGAACACCGATCCGTCGGTGTTGACGATCGAGGTCGTGCCGATCGGGTTGTCGATCGTGCCGTTGATGTAGATATCGGAATGGCCTCCGGTGTCGGTGATCTCGACCAGCGTCGGCGCGACTTCGCGCACCACCTTGAAAGTCAGCGTCACACTCTGCGACGGGTTGAGCCATGCCAGCGGCTGCTCGTCGGTGACGACATCGATATTGTTGATAATGATGTCCTTGTCGGACTCGTTGCGGATCGACACGCGCTGCAACGTATCGCGGAACGTCCAGGTGCCGCCTGCGCCGATCATCGAGTTCGAATCGAACACCACGTCGCCGGGACCCGGATTGACGATGTTGTTGACGACAATGTCATTGCTTTGGATCGTGCTGCCTTCGCCTTCGGTCGCACTGCCGCCGCCCGCGGTGTCGTTGACCGACACTTCGACCGCGACATCGATCTGGCCCTCGGCGCCGACGACCAGTTGCTTGATGACCAGTTCGGGTGACCGGCCCGAAAGGATCAGCACGTCGGAATTGAAATTGATCGATTGCGGCCTGTCATCTGGACTGCTGCCGCTCGATCCGCCGGCGGCGAGCGAGCGCTTGCTGTCGTCGGCGTTGTCTGTCTGCGCGATATTCGGGCCGTTCACGGTCGAGGCAAACAAGGCCAGGTGCTCGGCCGAGCTCCCAGGCTCCTGCGGATAATCCGGGTGTCCGAGCACGACATCGCTATTGTCGCGCGGACCGGCCGTCACCAACGCTCCTGCCGCGCCGAAAATCTCGGACGAGACGTCGGTGTCGTTATGGGCGTCGGAATCGACGAAGCCGAACAGGCCCGTCGACCGGGCATAGGATTTCGCATGCGTGTCGACATTGTCGTAGCGGGTGATGAGGTCAACGCCTTCCCAACCCGTCAGGTCGGCGCCCGCATTGATCCGCACCTGCGCATCCGGCCGTGCCGTGATCGTGCTTTCGGCCTCGCCCTCGCCATAGAAACCGGCGCCGCGTCCGTCGCTGCCGGAGAAGACATGGAAGTTGTCGACCCGCGCCGCAAGCGAAGTGCGCCGCGCGCTGAGCACGGCGTTGGCCGCCAGCGAGACGATAGCGTCGGCCTGGTCGGCGTCCGGATCGACGTCCGGCGAGCCAATATTGACATGCGTGATGGCGTCGCCGTCACCGCCGAAGCCGATGCCGGAGGCGGTCGATTTCGCCGTCACATCGACGGATGCATTGGCCGTGGCCTTGGCCAACTGACCAGCCAGAACGATAGCATTGGAGCCGATCGTCGAAACCGTATTGTATTCGATGCGGACATCGGTGGTCGGGTCGGCCAGGCCGACCGCACCGCCAGCGCTCGACTGCGAGGCGGCGCTGGTAATGGCATTGCTTGCCGAGGCCAGCGTGAAGTTCTTGCCCGCGGTGATACGTGTGTTATCGCTGATCGTCGCCGCGCTGATGATGTCCTGATAGCTGCGCGCATCGGCATCGCCGATGGCGACGAAGCCGCCGGTGCCATTGACCGCGTAGGAGGAGGTGTTGGTCGTCACCGATGTGCTGACGGTCACGTTGCCCACGGTCGTGATCTGCGTCGCGGAGATCGTCGCCGAGACGTTCGGATTGCTGATGATGTCGGCATCGTTGATCTGCACGCCGACGAAGCCGCCGCCGGAACCCTTGGCATAGGCCGAGGAGACTCCGTCGCCCGATTGCGGGGCGATCTCACTGAGCGGAACCTCGCCCGGGCCAAACAGGAATTGCCCCGGTGACGCCGATGTGGCGCTGTCGTTGATGTCGATGCGCAGTTGCTGCTCGCTATCGGCGGCCGCCGAGATGTCAACCGCCAGCGCAGTGAGGCTGTGATTGCCGTAAGGGCCGGCAATCGCCGTCGGTGTCAGAGCAATCTGACTGCCCCCGCTCGGTGCATTCCACAGTTCGAACGTGTTGTCGCCAGGGCCACTGACGCCGCGCACATAATAGGTCTTGCCGTCTTCCAGCCCGCCGATCGGCAGATTCTTGGCATTGACCAGCGAATGTATATCGCTGGCGCCGACGTTGAGCGCCGGATTGGCACTGAGGCCCTTGTTCGGGGCCAGTGCGATGATCGGCTGATCGAAGGTCTTTGTCTGCGTTCCCGCCGTGACGCTGTTCGCGACAGTAAGGATCAGCGTGCTACCGGAAACACTGGCGATCGTGAACGTGCCAGAATTGGCGCCGCCGCCGCCGATGAACAGCGTGCCAGCGGCAAAGCCGTTGTCGGCCCAGTTGAGGCCGTCGGTGCGGATGATGCGGTCGCCAGCGGCATTGCGAACGAACTGCACCTCTTCGGTGATCGCGTCGTTACGCTTGAGCTGGATCGTCGAGGAGTTGACGACATGCACACGGTAGGTCTGGCCGTCGACCAGGCCGCCGATCGCCAGACCGGTTCCTCCGCTCGCATTCTTGACGTCGTAGACGACGTGTTCGCCCTCGACGAAGCCATGCGCCAGCGCGTTCCCGTCATCGTCGAAGAAACGGATGTCATCGGCGTTGGCATCGGCGATTGGGGAGCCATCAGGGTTGAGGCTGCTCGAATTGACGTCCACCTGGCGACTGACGAAAGTGCGCGCGTCCGGCGCCTCATAGGTCACCGCCGTCCCATTGACGAAGCCATGCGCCGCGATGGTTATGCTGTTGCCCGCGACATCGTCCGGTTGGAAATTCTTGAGGTAATTCTGTGGGTTGACCGCCTTGTCGAAGGTGCCCACCAGCTTGATGTGCGACCCGTCTATGACCAGCACATAATAGAGATTGCCCTCGGTCAGCCCAAAGCTGTCGACTGTTTCGTCTGGTCCCGGATAGTAGCGGACGGCATCGCCGCTCAGGAAATTATGGCCACCCGCGAACTCGATGATCTCGGTGTTTGGATCGATGTCGGCGGCATTGAAGACGGAGCCGAAATAGAGCGTGTTCGGATCTGTCACGCCTGCATTGACGACATTGATCACGCTGTACTGACGGTTCACGGCCGAATCGTCCGGATCCGGCCAGTTGAGGCCGGGAATGACGGCGCCGCCGCTTCCGGCATCATATTCGACCGTATCGCCGGTCACCAATCCATGCCCGTTCACGGTGATCGTGTTGGCGGTGCCGTCGACATCGACGATTTCGTAGGTCGGCTGCACGCCGGGGATCGGCGAGGCGGAGGCTTCGACCAGGATATCGCCGGTCGCGTTGATCACCGCGCCAGCGCCGATCGAGCTCGCAACCGTCGGGCTGACATGGGTCGTCGCATCCGAAGCACCGGCGCCGAAAATGCCGCCTATCGAAATGCCGACAACCTTGGCGTCGCCCTCGGTTTGCGCCTGTGCCTTCAGCCGCACATTGCGCGCCGACTGGATCGAGGTGTTGTTGCCGATCGAGGCGCTGACCGATGATGGGCTGGCTGTTGCGACCGCACTGTTGATGGTCAGTGCGCCAAGAACGCCGCCACCGGCGGCTTCCGCCACGGCGAGCGCGCCATTGACAGCGAGGGCTTCGATCATGATGTCCGTGACCGAGACGATGTTGGCGTTCATCGCGGCGTTGCTCTGGCCATTGGCCTCGGCTTCAGCCACGGAAGCACCGACCGCCGCCGCTCCGAACGAATTCGCTTCGGCATTGGCGACGGCATAGTTGCGAACGCGCGACTTGATGTTGATGTCACCGGTGATGGTGAATGCGCCGCCGGCGCCGATCGTGGTGTTGGCAACCGCATTGGACCTCGCGGTCGGCACCGAGCCCTGGCCGCTGAACAAGCCGCCGCCGGAGGCTTCCGCATAGGCCTTCGCCCCGCGGTCGGTCGCCGTCTCGCCCTGGTAATTGTGCGACGACAGCATGACGATGCCGCCGGCGTGAACCGTCGAATTGCCACCGATCGATGCAGTCACCGTCGGGACGACATTGACCGTCGCCAAGCTGGTGCCGGCCGCCAGTGCGCCGACTGAAAGCGCGAATATGTCGCCGGTCGCATCGTGCAGCGTCCACGCCTCGACCGTGAGGAGGCCCGTCGCGCTGATATTGGCGCCGCTGCCAATCGATGCCTCTACGTTCGGCTGAACATCTATGAAGGCGAAATTGAAGGTCAGTGCACCGAGCCCGGCAGCCAGCGCGAAGGTGTCGGAATCCACGTTGATCGTCGAGTCCGCATGGACCGTGATGGCCCCGACGGCGTCGACCTGCCCGATCTGGCTGCCCGTGCCGATCGTGGCCAGGACTTCCTTGGTGTTGTCGTCGTCATCGCCGATGGTGACGTCGCTGTAGGACGCGCCGACGGCCACCGCACCGGCTTGTATGCCGGTGGTCAGCACGTCAAACGTCTGGTTGCTGGTCGCCGAGACCGTGAGGCTGGCCGCGTCGTTGACCACCGTGTTGTCGAGCAAGCCGGCCTGTACGCGGCTGGTATCGTTGACCACCGCGACCGATGCACCGAGGCCGACGAAGCCGGCCTGCAAGGCGACAGTCGTGACATCGATATTCTGGCCGAAATGGCTTTCAAGGCGGATGGCATTGCCAGCCTTGAGGTTTCCGCCGGCCTTCGCTCTCACCTGGCCCGAGACATTGACGACGGAAATCGACGCGCCCAGGCCGACAAGACCGGCGCCCAGGCTGCCGACCAGGATGTTGGCTTTCATCTGTTCACGCGCGTTCACGACGATGTCGTAACCAGCCTCGACCGTCGCACCGCCTTCGACGGAGGCGGTGGTGCCACGCTCGTCGGTGACGGCGGCGGTTAGCTTGTTGGTCAGGGCGCCTGAGGTCAGTGCGTTGGCGCCGACCTTGTCGCGGGCGCCTTCAACACCAGCCTTGACGCGTGAGTCGGCCGTGTTGCTGTTGGCGCCGCTGCCGAAGCGGCCCAATTCCCCGGTGATGCCTGCGACGCCACCGTCGGCCTGTTCGCCGGCCTCGTCGTTGGCGGTCTTCGAGCTTCCGTCGTCCTTCGTCGCGTTGCCACTGCCACCCTGGTTGTCCTGGTAGGAATCGGTGAACGCCTCGCCGATCGACCAGACCGACACGGACGCGCCAAGCCCGGCGACGCCGACGCCGCCGCTGAAGGCGAACCCACGCAGAACCTTGATTGCGACCGCATTGACCGAGACGTCACCGCGCGCCCGCACCATGGCGTTGGCGTTGATCGCGGCAACCGTATCGTTCTTGATGCTGCCGAAGTCGATACCGCCGGCCAGACCGACGAAACCGGCGCCGAGAGCGCCCGCGAAGGACGTGACCCGGACCTCGTTGGCCGCGTTGACATAGACGCCTTGTGCGCCCGACACCGTGCCTGGATGGGCGAGGTAATCTGCAGCGCCCTGATTGATGTCGGCGCCGACCCCGATCAGCGCCTTGGTGTCGGAATTGAGCAGCGTCACGGTGACGGAGCCAGCCAGGCCGACGTAAAGGCCGGCTGCACCGGCGACCGTGACGTTCGTGACCTCTTCCGACGATTCGGCCTGCACGATGACGCCATGCGCCTCGGCCGCGCCGAAGCTAGTCGGATCGCCGCCGCCGACGATCGTGCCGGTCAGCACGCCGCCGATGCCGGCACCGTTGCCGGACGCGTCGATGCTGGCATTGTCGCCGATCGTCGCTTCGGTGAGCTTGTCGAC
>NZ_RZRK01000178.1:0-9314 GCF_003997835.1 Mesorhizobium sp. M7A.F.Ca.CA.004.12.1.1 | reverse complement strand
ACCAAAAAAAAAACCCGCCTGTGCGGCGGGTCACTGGCGCAAATCAGCACCATAAGCAAATATGTACCATAGCTGAGGTCACCGAGTCAAGAAAAAATTCCTATCTCGGAAAAACTGGCGGCACAAAAGCTACCAACACCGGCTACCACGAGGCTTTTTGTTAATCTGAGTTCGGAGCCCTGCCCTGCGGCGCACGCCGCGTCCTTCGGCTCTCGACGGGCGGGTCAGGGTTTGTGCCGCGCCGAGACGAGTTCCGCCTTGCGCCTTGCCGTCTCCATTCCCAGACCGATGAAAGCACGCGCGTGCTTGGCCAGCGCCATGTTGTCCGTCCAGAGATTGCGCCAGATCGCGGTCTTCTTCGACAGGTTCTCATCGACGATTTCCGAAGAGAAGGATTCGAAGCTGAGGTCGTCGCTGTAGCCGATAGCAGTCAGCGCATCGAAGATCGCGGCGAAATCGATATTGCCGGTGCCGAGGAAGCCGCGATGGCTTTCGCCGATATGGACATAGCCGATCTTATCGGCGGCATGACGGATGGCCAGCCCGACATCGGCCTCCTCGATGTTCATGTGGAAGGTGTCGAGATGCAGGAAGATGTTGTCCGAGCCTGTGTCCTCGATGAAGGCCAGCCCTTGCGCGGCGGTGTTGAGCAGATTGCTTTCGAAGCGGTTGACGATCTCGAGGTTGAGCGTGACGCCGGCCGCCTTGGCTGTCTCGGCAACCTTGGCCAGCGTGCCGGCACTGCGCTGCCATTGAGCGCGCGTCGGCGCCTCGACCTGCAATCCGTGGCTGGTCGAGAGAATGCCGGCGACCTTCCGGCCGCCGAGATCGCGCGTCAGCGCGATGGTGTCGTTGAGGATTTCGACGCCGCGCGCGGCAATCGCCTTGTCGGCGCTCGAAATGTCGCCATCAGCAGGCAATCCGATGCTGATCGCGACGCCGAGGCCAAGATCGGCGATGCGCCTGGCAAGCCCGCCGATGTCGACATTGGCGGGATCGAGATAGGAGAATTCGATGAGGTCGAAGCCGGCCTCCCTGGTGTTGGCCAGCGTGCGCTCGAGATCGGCCTGGGCCGAGCCCGCCGACCAGACGAAAGAATGGATTCCAATACGCGACATCATCGTCTCCGGTGCTGCGCATCGACCCCATTGGGGAACCGATGCCTGGACAAGACGTGCGGCCGGGTGATCCCGGCCGCACGCTGCTGAGGGACGTTTAGCGGGCCGCGGTCCAGCCCTTGTAGTCCTTCAGGTTCTCGGCCGTGATCAGCTTCGGGTCGAGCAGCACGGTCGGCTCCGCCGGCTTCTTGCCGGCCAGCAGTTCGGCCGCCATCGTCAGTGACTGGCCGGCCATCACGTAAGGATCCTGCGAGGCCGAGGCCTTGATCATCGAGGTGCCGGAGGAGAGTTCCTTCTCGATATCGGGCGCGCCGTCGACGGCGGTGAAGATGAATTCCGAACGGTTGAGCTGCTTGGCCGCAAGCTGGGCGCCGATCGCCGTCGGGTCATTGATGGCAAACACCGCATCGATCTTGTCGAAGCGGGTGAGCAGCGACTGGAACACCTTCAGGCCGCCGTCGCGCGAGCCTTCGGCATTCTGGTCGTCGGAGAGGATCTTGATGTCGGGATGCTGCGCCAGCACGTTCTTGCAGCCCTTCACCCGCTCCAGGATCGAGGACGATGCCGGTCCGTTGAGGATGACGTAGTCGCCCTTGCCGCCGGTGTGGTCGACCAGGTACTGGCAGGCCTCTTCGCCGGCCTTGACGTTGTTGGTCATCACGGTGACGTCGGCGCCCGGCGCCGAAACGTCGAAGGCGGCAACGACGATACCCGCGGCTTGCGCCTTCTTCACCGCCGGCGCGATCGCCTTGGCGTCGACGGCATTGAGCATGATCACGTCGACGCCGGCGGCGATGAACGAATCGACCTGCGAGACCTGCTTGTTGAGGTCATAGTCGGCCGATACCGAGGTCACCTCGACCTTCGGGTTGATCTTCTTGGCCGCGTCCTCGATGCCCTTGATGGTGGCGACGAAGAAGGGATTGCCGAGCAGGCCGACCGAGATACCGACCTTGTTGAGGTCCTTGGCCGAAGCAGGCGCGATGGCGAGCGACGCGAGTGCGACGCCGCAGAGCAGTTTGGCGATGGTCTTCATTGCTTTCCTCCGATTGCCCCGCGCCTCTCACGGTGCGTTACACAAACCGGTCGTTGACGCCGGCGACTAAGGTCAATCACGTTCTTGCTCCTGCCTGGAGCCTGTAGCGGTCGAGGGCGACCGCCACGATGATGACCAATCCCTTGATGATGTACTGCCAGATGTCGGAGACACCGGCCAAGATGAGCCCATTGGAGAGCACCGCGATGATCAGGCCGCCGATCAGCGTACCCCAGATCGAGCCGACGCCGCCGACGAAGCTGGTGCCGCCGAGGATGACCGCAGCAATGGCGTCGAGTTCGTAGGATTGCCCGAGCTGCAAGCCGTTGGCTGCGTAGAGCCGGGCCGCCGACATGGCGCCGCCAAGACCGGCCAGCAGGCCGGAAACGCCATAGACGAAGAGCAGCACCAGCGGCACCTTGATACCGGTCAGCCGCGCCGCTTCGGCATTGCCGCCGACGGCATAGATCCAGGTGCCGAGCACGGTGCGCTTGAGCACCAGCCAGGACAGCACCACCACCGACAGCGCGATGATGACCAGCCACGGAATGCCGAACAGCGAACCGTTGCCGATGAAATCGAACGGCAGGTCCGAGTTGAACACCGTGGTGTCCTGGCCGAGCAGGCGGGCGACACCGCGCACCGCGGTCAGCGAACCCAGCGTGACGATGAAGGGCGGCAGCTTGATGTAGGCGATGAGCAGCCCGTTGATGAGGCCGAAGCCGAGGCCGACCAGAATGGCCGCCGGCACGCCGAGCAAACCCCAGTCCGGCACCAGCGACACCATCACCGCCACCATCGCCGATGCGGCGAGGATGGCGCCGACGGACAGGTCGATACCGCCGGTCAAGATGACGAAGGTCATGCCGGCCGCCAACACGATGTTGATCGACGACTGCTGGGTGACGATCAGAAGATTGGTCTCGGTCAGGAAGCGCGGGTTCAGGAACTGGAAGCCGGCCGCCAGCAGGATCAGCACCGGCAGCATGCCGAGGGCAGCGAAAGCCGTGCGCAAACGTCGGCTTGTGCCGGTGGCCTGGCCGCCTGCGCTGATCTCGGTCGCCTTGTCGGTCATTGCTGAGCCGCTCCTGTTGCAAGTTCCATGATTTTCTCCTGGCTTAGCGGTTCGCCTTGCGATGCCGTCACCTCGCCCGATATCGTACCGTCGCGCATCACCAGCACGCGGTCGGCGACGCCGATCACCTCGGGCAGTTCGCTGGAGATCATCAGGATGGCAATGCCCTGTTTGGCGAGATTGTCGATCAGCCGGTAGATTTCCGATTTCGCCCCGACATCGACGCCGCGGGTCGGCTCGTCCAGGATGACGACCTTCGGCTCGGTTTCGAGCAGGCGGGCGAGCAGCACCTTCTGCTGGTTGCCGCCCGACAGCGAGCCGGCATTGGCCTGCACCGAACTGGTGCGGATGGAGAGATCGGCAACAGCCTTGGAAGCGCGCCTTTCGGCGGTCGCGAAGTCGCGCAAGCCGCCGGCGCGCGAATCCCGCGCCAGCACGCCCATGCTGATGTTGTCGGAAATCGACATGTCGAGGAACAGGCCAAGTTCCTTGCGGTCCTCGGTCAGATAGGCGATGCCGGCATCGAGCGCCTCGCGCGGCGAGCCGATGGAGATCGTTTTGCCGTCGAGTTCCAGCGTGCCTGACACGCGCCTGTCGGCGCCGAAGATCAGCCGCGCAAGCTCGGTACGGCCGGAGCCGACCAGACCCGCCAGCGCCAGCACCTCGCCCTTGTGCAGGTCGAACGAACAGTTTTTCAGGAGACGGCCGTCGGACATGCCACGCACCGAGAGCGCCACCGCGCGCTTTTCGTCCGGCGGCCGATGATCCTTCTTGTAGAAAGCCGACAGATCGCGGCCGACCATCATCGACACCAGGCGCGAGGCGCTGAGGTCGGCACGCTCGAGCGTACCGACATAACCGCTGTCGCGCAGCACGCTGACGCGATCCGCAAGCTGGTAGACCTCTTCCATGCGGTGACTGATGTAGATGATGGCGATGCCTTGCGATTTCAGCGTCGCGATGACCTCGAACAGCCGGTCGGTCTCGCGCGAGGTCAGCGACGTGGTCGGCTCGTCCATGACGATGATGCGCGCATTGGTCGACAGCGCGCGGGCGATCTCGACCAATTGGCGCTCGCCGAGCGACAGGCTGGAGACCATGTCGCGGGCCGAAAAGGAGACGCCCAGACGCGCGACGATCTCCCTGGCGCGCCGGGTGCACTGGTCGCGGTCGACGATACCGAAGCGTCGCGGCTCGTTGCCGAGGAAGATGTTTTGCGCCACCGTCAGATTGGGCGCCAGCGACAGCTCCTGATAGATCACCGCGACGCCGCTGGCGCGCGCCTTGATCGGATCGCCGGTCGCGGCCGGCATGCCGTCGATCAGGATCTCGCCGCCGGCATCCGGCCGATAGGCGCCTGAAAGCACTTTCATCAATGTCGACTTGCCGGCGCCGTTTTCGCCCATCAAGGCGTGCAGCTCGCCGGCGTGGACGCTGAGCGAGACATCGTGCAAGGCACGGATGGTGCCGAACGTCTTGGAGATGTGCCGCATCTCCAGCACCGGCTGGCGCGCGGTCTCGGCCCTGGCAATCGCACTCATCGCGCGCCTCCCACTGCCGCATCAGCGACGCCGCGGTCCATGGTGGCGTCGCGCCAATTGCTGCGATAGCCTGCCAACCCGGTGAAACGCGATGCGCGCACCGGCTCCGGAACTTCGGCGGCGAATTCGCGCCCGACGCTCTCGAAGGCGAGCGCCGCGGCACCCGTGGCGCTGCCCTCCAGCGTGGCGCCCTGCAGGAAGGCCTGGCCGGGACGCAACTGCGCCAGCAGCCCGGCGAGCACACCGCCTGTGTTCAGCCCGCCATCGACGATCACGGTGTTGTTCGAATGGATGAGGTCGAGGCAGAGATCGACCATCAGCGCGACATAGAGCAGCGCCGCGGCCGCGCGTTCCTCGGCATTGGGCGCGCGCCCGACCAGTCGGCCGGAATGCCCCGACATCGGCCCGCCCGGCGCAAAGCTCGGCAGCGCCATGATGCCGGCATCGATCACCCGCTGCACCACTGGGCCGGCGATCTCGCCTTGCCAGCCGGCGCTGATTGTTGCGAATTCGCGCCCGCCCATGAAGCGGATGGTCGGTACTGGGCCGCCGCCGACATCGACGTTGACCAGCATGTCGCGATCCCGGTCGAGTGCGTCGAGCGGGCAGTCCGGATTGAGCACGATGACCCAGGTGCCGGTCGAAACGACGGTGACCGGGCCAAGCTCCTGCCGGCGATAGGCATGCAGCGCCGCATTCGAGTCATGGACGCCGTTGTGGATGGCGATCGGTCGCGCCGCGGCGCCGAGGCGGTGCTCGCCGATAACAGTGCCGGCGCGCTCGAAGGCAGGCATCCGGTCACGCCAGCCCTGCGCGTCGACCAGCGAGGAAAAGTCTTGGCGGCGCGGCGCCCACAGATGCGAATGGCAGCCGAGATAGGACACTTCCGAGACCGCCCGCCCGCCAAGGCGCCAGCTCCAGTATTGCGGATAGCCGAGGATCGATTTCGACGCAGCGAACGCGTCCGGATCGACCTCCTGCAGCCACAGCATGTGGCGGCCGTAGTTGAAGCCGAGCGGCAGCCGCGGCGAGAACGTCTCGGAAAAGTCAGGAATGCGGCGATCGATCCGCGCGGCAATCTCGGCCGGCGGCTCTTGCTCGTAATCGAGGATCGGACGCGTCAGCGCCGCCTCGTCGACCAAGGCAAAGGTGCAGCCATGGCCCGACACCATCACCCCTTCCACTCCATGACCGTCGACCGCATCGGCAACGGCGCTGAGCGCCCAATGGTGGAGGGCCGCCTCGTCGAGCACGCTGAAGCCGTCTTGGCGCACCCATTTCGGCTGTGTCCGGCGCTCGTCGATGATCCGCCCGTCCTGGCCGAAGACGAACAGCTTCGAATTGGTCTTGCCGAAATCGAGGACAGCCACCTTCACTGGATGGCTCCCGAGGCTATCCGCACCATGACGCCGGCGTCTTCCAGCATGCGCGCATCTGCGTCGGAGAGGCCGTCGTCGGTGACCAGCGTGCCGATGCGCGAAAGCGGCAGCGCGACATTGCGCGCGTGGATCGACAGTTTGCGGCTATCGGCCAGCACCACGATCTGGTCGGCGCAGAGGCTGAGATCGACGATCGAGCGTACCAGCAGCGGGTGCGATTCCATCACGCCTTCCTGGCCAAGGCCTTGCGCGCCGAGAAAGAATTTGGAGGCGTAGAAAGGCACGGCCTGGGTGAGCGAATGGATGATGCCGGGCTCGCGATGCAGATCACCGCCGGCAACCGTCAGGCTGCAATGGCCGTGGTCGCTGAGATAGGCCGCCAGCGGCATCGAGTTGGTGTAGAGGCGGATGTTGCGCTCGGCGAGCTTGACCCCGAGATGGAAGCAGGTCGAGCCGCCATGCACGATAACGGCGTCGCCGTCACGCACCATGGTCGCCGCCAGAGCGGCGATCTGCCGCTTGGCCTCGACCGCAAGGTCGCGGTTCTCGTCATAGGGCCGGGCGTAGGCGACACCGGCCTGGGAAGCGCCGTCGAGTGCCGAGATGCCGCCATAGACCTTCCGTGCTTCGCCGGCCTCGTCGATCCGGTCGATGTCGCGCCTGACCGTCGCGGCCGAAACGCCAAGCCGTTCCTGCAGCTCACGCACCGAAGCGAACGGACGATCCCGCAGCAGTTCGACGATCTGACGCTGGCGGCCGGAGTCGCTCAATTCTTTCCTCCCGGATGCCATTTTCCATGGCAGTTGGCGCAACTTACTCAACATTAGCCAGATTGCAAGCGGGTTTTGATGATAGTAGATCACTATTGACGTAGATCACTCGTATCTGCGATATCAGCGCCAATTCGACCCCGGCAACGGGATTTCGCGCAGGACACGGCCGAGCCGTTGGAGGAAAAGCGCCATGGCGACCCAAGCTGATGCGCAGGAACTGGCGGCCTTGCGGGCGCTTTCGGCCAGCATCGGGCGGAGCCCGCATCTGACCCAGGCGGCAGGCGGCAACACCTCGCTGAAAGCCGGCGACACGCTGTGGATCAAGGCCTCCGGCACCTGGCTGAAGGACGCGCTCGTCGATGACATCATGGTGCCGGTGGCGATGGCGCCGCTGCTGAGAGCCGTCGAGCAGCGCGATCGCGCCGCCGACCAGCCGCAGGGTTTCACCATTGCAGCGCTCAACCCGCGCGGCCTGCGGCCGTCGATCGAGACCACGGTGCACGCCCTGATGCCGCAGCGCGTTGTTCTGCATGTCCATTGCGTCGACACCATCTCGCTTGCCGTGCAGGCCGATGGCGAGGCCGAGGTCGCCAGGCGGCTCGATGGCATCGAATGGGCCTATGTGCCCTATTTCCGGCCCGGCCTGCCGCTTGCACGCGGCATCGCCGAGAAACTGCGGCCTGGTGTCGACGTGCTGATCCTTGGCAATCACGGCCTGGTCGTCGCCGCCGAAACCGTCGCCGGGGCGGAGCTCCTGCTGCGCCGTATCAGGTCATTGCTGGCCCGGCCGGCGCGCGCGACCGCCGCACCAGACCTCGACGCCTTGGCGGCGCTTGCCGGCGGCAGCGGCTACAGATTACCGGCCGCTGTCGAAGCGCATGCGGTTGCGCTCGACCCTGAGAGCCGCCGCATGGCGCAGGCCGGCAGCCTCTATCCGGACCACGTCATCTTCCTCGGCCAGGGCTCCGTCGTGGCGAAACCAGGCGAGGCGGTGGCCGATGTCATTGCACGACTGGGCACGTCGCCTGCGGCGATCCTGTTTCCCGGCGCAGGCGTGCTGATGCGCGGCGACGCCAGTGCCGGCGCCGATGCCATGCAACGCTGCCTCGCCGACGTGACGGCGCGCATCGATGTCGCCGCGCGGCTGAACTATCTCACCGCTTCCGAGAATGACGAACTGGTCAACTGGGACGCCGAGCAATATCGCCAGAAGCTAAACGCGGCTGGCGGCTAGCATGGGCATGATGCCACTTGCCATCGGCATCGACATCGGCACATCGGGTGCGCGCGCCGTCGCCATGCGCCCGGATTTTTCCATAGCCGGGCACGCGGCCGTCCCACTCGACAGGTTTGGCAGCGAGGGGCGAGCTCCCACGGCGTGGTGGCAAGCGGTCAAGACGGTGCTGACGGAGCTGCTTTCCGGCATCGACCGCACGGCGGTCCGCGCCATCGCCGTTGACGGCACCTCCGGCACGCTGCTGCCGGTCGACGCCGCCGGGCGGCCGCTGGCCGAACCGCTGATGTACAACGACAAGGTCGATGACGACGACGTCCTG
The DNA here is from genome assembly GCF_003997835.1 of Mesorhizobium sp. M7A.F.Ca.CA.004.12.1.1. Lineage (NCBI taxonomy): Bacteria > Pseudomonadati > Pseudomonadota > Alphaproteobacteria > Hyphomicrobiales > Phyllobacteriaceae > Mesorhizobium > Mesorhizobium sp. M7A.F.Ca.CA.004.12.1.1. Next base: position 836 of record NZ_RZRK01000178.1, on the reverse strand, counting down.
GCCGTGATCGCCCGCACCGCGCCGGCTGCAAGTGCAGCGCACGGAGCGACATCCGGCCTCGCCAAGGCCCTGCGCTTCCAGCATCTGCCGGGCATTGCGGCGGTGCTGCATCAGGCCGACTGGATTGCCGGAAACTTCTCCGGCCGCTTCGACATCAGCGACGAGAACAATGCCCTGAAGACAGGCTATGATGTCGAGGCCCGCCGCTGGCCGGAATGGATCGCGGCGACCGGAATGCGCATGGAGTTGCTGCCGCGCGTGGTCGAACCGGGCGAGGTCACGGGCGCCCTCACCGCGGAAGCCGGGGAACTGTTCGGCTTACCGCGCGATGTGGCCGTCGTCGCCGGAACCACGGATGGTTGCGCCTCGTTCCTGGCGACCGGTGCCGCCGCGATCGGCGACGGCGTCACTGCGCTGGGATCCTCGCTGACCATCAAGATCCTGTCCGACCGGCCGATTGCGGCGCCGCGCTTCGGCATCTACAGCCACCGGCTCGGCAACGCCTGGCTGGCGGGCGGTGCGTCGAATTCCGGCGGCAAGGTGCTGGCTCAGCATTTTCCGCTCGCCTGTATCATCGAACTCAGCGCGACAATCGACCCGGAGACCGACACCGGCCTCGATTACTATCCGCTTCCCGCCACGGGCGAACGATTTCCGATCGCCGATCCGGCGCTGCCGCCTCGCCTTGCGCCCCGGCCGGCGGACGACGCCGATTATCTGAAAGCGATGTTCGAAGGCATCGCCGCGATCGAAACGCTCGGCTATGACAGGCTTGCCGAACTCGGCGCGCCCGCGCTGATATCGGTCCGGAGCGTCGGAGGCGGGGCGGCGAACCC
>NZ_RZRK01000177.1:0-9361 GCF_003997835.1 Mesorhizobium sp. M7A.F.Ca.CA.004.12.1.1 | reverse complement strand
CTTCTGAACACTGCCGGTACCGGTCTTGACGTCATTCGGCCGACCGCCTTAACGATTTCCTTGATGGAGACGCCTCGCCCGGTGCCGAGATTGACCGCCAGGCTTTGCCCGCCACCCTCGAGATGCATGAGCGCTTTCAGGTGGGCGCGGGCCAGATCGGTGACGTGGATATAATCCCTTACGCAGGTGCCGTCCGACGTGTCGTAGTCGGTGCCGAAAACCTCGATCGCGTCGATGATGCCCGATGCGGCCATGAGCACTCTGGGAACCAGGTGGGTTTCCGGCGAATGCCACTCACCAAGCTCGCCGTCGGGATCGGCGCCACAAGCGTTGAAATAGCGCAGGATAGCAAATTTCATTCCATACGCGGAAGCATAGTCGCCGATGATCTGTTCGCCCATCAGCTTGGAGCGCCCGTAAGGGCTGATCGGATTTTGCGAGGAGGTCTCGCGAACGGGCAATACTTCCGGCACGCCGTACGTCGCACAGCTGCTGGAGAAGATGATGTTTTCGACCGAACAAGCGCGTGCGGCATCGAGCACCGCGATGGTGCCTGTCACATTGGTTGAATAATATTCGGCCGGCTCGCGAACGGACTCTCCGACATAGGCCAGCGCCGCAAAATGGATCACAGCCGTCGGCCGGTGCGTTTCCATCGCCCGCTTCAATGCATCCCGATCCCGGATATCGCCGACGACAAGCGGGCCCCAGGCGACGGATCTCTCGTTGCCGCGGCTCAGATTGTCGAAAACCACCGGCATGTAGCCGGCGGAGGCCAGCTGCTTGCAGGTGTGGCTGCCGATGAAGCCGGCTCCACCCGTCACCAGGACTGCCGGCCGGCTCATGAGGCGGCAGCTCCTCTGGCAATGCGGTTTCCGTAGAGCAGGGTGTCAAAATACTCGACGGTGCGCGCGAGCCCTTGGCTCAAGCTGATTTTCGGCTCCCAGCCGAGATTGGCCTTGGCAAAAGAGATGTCCGGCTTGCGCTGCCTGGGATCGTCGACGGGCAGCGGCCGATGCACGATCTTCGATCGGGCGTTGGTGTAATCGACGACCAGCGTCGCCAGTTCCATGATGGTGAATTCGGCAGGGTTGCCGAGATTGACCGGGTGGGTGGGCGCGCTCGGCGCGTTCATCAGCCGGACAAAGCCCTCGATCAGATCGTCGGCATAGCAGAAGGAGCGCGTCTGCTGGCCGCTGCCATAGACGGTCAGGTCCTCGCCGCGCAGCGCCTGGACGATGAAGTTCGAAACCACACGCCCATCGTCGGGCTGCATGCGGCGCCCGTAGGTGTTGAAAATGCGGGCGACACGGATATCGAGGCCATAGGTTCTCGAATAATCGAAGAACAGGGTTTCGGCCGAGCGCTTGCCTTCATCGTAGCAGGAACGCGGTCCGTGCGTGTTGACGTTGCCGAAGTAGCTCTCGGGCTGTGGATGCACGAAGGGATCGCCATAGACTTCGGACGTAGAGGCCTGGAATATCTTGGCCTTGTTCTGTCGCGCGAGTTCCAGAAGGTTCAGCGATCCAAGCACGCTTGTCTTGAAGGTGTGGATCGGGTCTGCCTGGTAGTGCGGCGGAGAGGCGGGGCAGGCGAGATTGTAGATCTCGTCGCACTGAAGATCCGAAGGCAGTGCATCGACGATGTCGTGCTCGATACAGGTGAAGCTCGGATTACGCAGAAGGGTATTGAGATTGTATCTTTTGCCGGTGTGGAAATTGTCCAGCGCGACAACGTCGTATCCGTCCCGCAAAAGACGTTCGCACAGATGCGATCCTAAAAACCCCGCGCCTCCGGCGACAAGGGCGCGTCGTCGGCTTTGGTTGGCGCCCCTTTGGCTGCCGGATTCCAGTTTCAGAACCTTGACAAGCTTACCCATGCTTTCCTCGCACGCACCGCACACGCTACCGCCGGGGCCGGGACAAAGCATCGCCCGGCCACGTTCCTGAGAACGTGGCAAACCTCCGCGTCTGCGGAATCGCCATCACTGATGTGCGTTAATTGTTCTTTGGCTTTCGCGAAGCTGGTACGACTACACGACCTCCGTGCTGCCGCTCAGCATTCTCTGCGCCCCGAAAACGCGGTCACCCGCTCGGTGTCACCATCGCCGATTGCTCGCCCAAATTGCACATCCCAACATATCGAAAATATACCTGTGGAAATTATAGTCAACTAAATTAGTGATTTCTTAACCAAGTGCGCTCGCGGATGGTTAACATGAGGGGGCGACGGTCTCTCGGGCTGAAACACGGCGCATACGGAAAATCCTCTTTACTAATCAGCATATTGGCTCGATCGACGACAATGTATGACCGGACGCGGAAGCTGTCCCTTGAGGTAGAATCGAAACTTGACAGCAAGGACGACCGAGAATGAGCCGACAGCGATGTCAGCGCAGCGCGCGAAATACTCGGCTTAATTTTTGAGCGCATAGGTAGAACCTTGAATTGTTGCGCGGCCACGCCGCCAATCTGGTTGCGCTCGCACCCGCACGGCCCACCTCCAGGTGGCTGCCCGCAACTGGCCATCGCCTTTTGGCCGTCGGGGCGCTATTGGCAAGGTCACGATACGCCATGGTGATCTGAATGCGCTTTCTGTTTGTCCTGATCCTGCTCGTCGGCGCCGGCATCGGTGTCGTCTATCCCTGGGCGATGAGCAACTTCTCCGGCCATGAGATCGGCACCTGGCGGGTCTATGAGCAGGGCCGCTTCAAGCCGCTGACGGTGCCGCTCTCCGGCCGCGACGCGCCGGTGCGGGTGCTGGTCGACCTGACCGCAAGAGCAGAGCGCATCGTTTCGCAGCAGCGCACCGTCCTGACGCTGACCGCTGCAAGCAATGGCCGCACGGTGCTCGCCTCGACGCTGCAGTTCAACCATTCCGACAATCCTCGCCAGGCTAGCCCGCAACTGACCGACAAGATCTTTCGCGACGAGGCCGGCGTGATCGCGACCGTCAGCCCTGGCCCCTATATCTTCACCGTCGGACCGGGTGATGCCGACGACATACCAATGCGGGCGGTCGATCTCATCCTGCGCTCCGGCGCCGGCGAGATCGACAGCCGTGCACGGCCGGTCGGCTTCGCGCTGATGGCGATCGGCCTGATCGGATTCTTGCTGACTTTGCGCACTCGTGGCGGCCGGCCGGAAAATCCGAACTCGCAGCCGCCACCGCCGCGTTGGGGCAGGGGCTGATGCATGTCGCCCAAAAGTGTGCAGCGGTTTTGGGACAACGACATGCATAACGGCACAAAACCATGAACTACCGCCACGCCTATCATGCCGGGAATTTCGCTGACGTCGTCAAGCATGTCGTGCTGACGCGCTTGCTCGAGTATCTGAAGCAGAAGGATAAGGCGTTTCGGGTCGTCGACACCCATGCCGGCATCGGCCGCTACGACCTGTCGTCCGCCGAGGCGCAGAAGACGGGTGAGTGGCAAGGCGGCATCGGCAGGCTGATCGATGCCCCGTTCGCCGCTCCGGTGGCGGCGCTGCTCGCGCCTTATCTGGAGACAATACGGTCGCTCAACCCCGAGGGTGGCATCCAGAAGTACCCGGGCTCGCCGTTGATTGCGCGCCATCTCATGCGCAAGCAGGATCGGCTGACGGCGATCGAGCTGCACCCCAAGGATGCCGCAAGGCTGAGGACGTTCTTTGCCGGCGATTTCCAGGCCCGGATCATCGAGCTCGATGGCTGGCTGGCGCTCGGCGCGCATCTGCCGCCGAAGGAAAAGCGCGGCCTTGTCCTCATCGATCCGCCATTCGAGGAAGCGGGTGAGTTCGAACGCCTCGTCGACGGGCTCGCCAGGGCGCACAAGCGGTGGCCAGGCGGCATCTATGCGCTCTGGTATCCGATCAAGGACCGCAAGGCGATCATCGCTTTCCGCAAGGCGCTGAAGCAATCCGGCATCCCGAAGCTGCTCGACATCGAATTCGAGATCAGGCCGGCCTCTTCGGAACCCAGCCTCGACGGCAGTGGTCTGCTGGTCGTGAACCCGCCGTTCACGCTGGAGGGCGAGCTGCGGACGCTGCTGCCGGCCCTGCACAGGCTGCTTGCGGTGGGGCGGCCGGCGCACTGGTCGCTGGAATGGCTGGCCGGCGAGCAGGCTTGAGGCGGTCTCATCGACGACCCAGGGACCGCGTGCTCTTGGGTCTGGATATGAACGTGCCAGAGCCATTCCGGTGCGTGCAAATTCGGCTTTGGTCAAAAAGCGGTTTCAAACTGGGAAACCATTGTCAACGCAACCGCTTGACCGCCGCCGAGCGAATCCGCACAGTGCGCGCAATCGACCTTGAGAGGCTGCCATGACTCGCTTCGCCAAATCCGCCCTTGCCGCCCTGATTTCGCTCTTCACCCCGCTTGCTGCGCCTCTCGGTATCACCCAGACCGTGCAGGCCGCCGATCTTACGGTCTATTCCGATGAAGACAGCGGGGTCTGCGGTCAGCCCTGGGTACTGAACAAGATCACCAGCCGCTTTTCCTATCAGGTGCATCACGTGCCGCATCTGCCTGACGTGCAGATCACCGATTTCCGGCGCATCCACCAGCATCGCTATCTGGCGGCCAACGATACCTGGCCGATCGGTCGCCGTTATTGCGGCGCCACCGTCAGTCTGTCCGACGGCCGCGATCGCACCATCTGGTACCTGATCGAGGAAGGCCAGGGCTTTGCCTCGATCGGCGACAATGTCGAATTCTGTGTCTCGGGCTTCGACCGCTGGATGGTCTACAACGGCCGCTGCCGCATTCTGCGCTAGACCCGGTTTCCCCTTCCAATCTCTTTCGCGCCTGTGGCTTGATCGGCTGCAGGCGTTTTTTCGCGCCGCGTTGACAGCAGGTTCGATCCGTCGCATACAGGCGAGACAGACCTGTCTCAATACTAGGTAATCTCCATGACGCCATCGTCCGCTTCCGGCAAGCGCCAACACGTCGTTGACACGGCCTACGTGCTGTTCAAGCGCGCCGGCTTCCATGCCACCGGTATCGACCGGATCATCGCCGAAGCCGATGTGGCCAAGATGACGATGTATCGCCACTTTCCCAGCAAGGACGAACTGATCGTCGAGGTGCTCGACTATCGCGCTATGCGTTTCGACCGCCAACTCGACCGGCTCGCCCAGGAGGACGTTCCGCCGGAGCAGAAAATCGGAAAAATCTTCGACTGGCATGCACGCTGGTTCCGCAGCCCGGATTTCCATGGCTGTCTGTTCGCACATGCGCTGGCCGAGTTCGGCGATCCCGGGCACCCGATTTTCGAGGCCGTTGTCAGGCAGAAGAACGGCCTCAAGCGGCGCATGCAGTCTATCCTCGAAGAGATGATGCCGCACGGCCGCGCCGAGAGCGTGGCGGCGACGCTGCTTATGCTGATCGAAGGTGCGACCTTGCTGGCGCAGATGGGGCAGGCAGAAGCCGCCATTCGCGACTCCCGCAAGGCGGCCATGGGCATCGTCGCCGCCTCGCGCCGGCCGCAATGAGCCCGCTGGTCATCGGGCTCGCATTGTTTGCGGCGATCCTGCACGCAAGCTGGAACGCGTTCCTGCGCACGGGGGCCGACCGGTTGTGGACCGTTACCGTCATGAGCTTTTCAAGCACGGCGCTCGCCATCCCCTTCGCCTTCTTCCACGCCCTTCCGGCCGCGCCGGCCTGGTCCTATATCGTGCTCTCGGCCTGCCTGCAGGTTGGCTACACCTTGTTTCTCGTGGCCGCCTACAGATACGGCGAACTGGGGCAGGTCTATCCGATCGTTCGCGGCAGCGTGCCGCTGCTTGTCACGCTCGGCGGGTTCTTCCTGGCCAACCAGCAGCTCACTCTGCCGCAGACCGTCGGCGTCGCGCTGGTCGCTGGCGGCATCATGGGCCTTTCACTCGGACGGGGCAGGGCCGCCACGACATCGATATTCTATGCATTGGCAACGGGAGCGATCATCGCCGCCTATGCGACGGTCGATGCGCTCGGCGTTCGGGCGGCGGGAAATGCCGGCGCCTACACCGCATGGGTCCTGCTGATCTACGGCGCGTTGCTGCCGGCGGCCTTCGTCGCCTGCCGTGGCCGGCTCATTGTCGACCCGCGCGCGCCTGAAACCTGGAAGGCGCTCGGCGGAGGCCTGTTTGCACTTCTGGCCTACGGTGTCGTGGTCGCGGCCTTCGCGCTCGGACCAGCAGGTCCGATCACCGCGATCCGCGAAACCAGCGTCGTCTTCGCGGCCTTCATCGGACGCCTGTTCCTCGGCGAGATGCTGACGCCGCGGCGGGTCGGCGCCTGCGCTATCGTCGCGCTCGGCGCCATCTGCCTCGGCTATCAGTCGTGACGGAAATGCGGATCGCGAAGATTCTGGACGGCAGCCCGTCTCAGGACGGCGAGGGCTGCTGACGATTTTTGCCACCGGCATCGCGCTCAATCTTGGCAATCCGAAAATGCCGTTGTTCTACGTCGCGCTGTTGCCTAGCGGCGTAGGCGCATCGCTCAATGCTGCTCATCTTGGTGTGCTGATGATGGTGATCCTGGCTGTTGAAGCGGTGGTGATCGGCGTTCATATCATCCTCGCCGGCCGCGCCCGCAACCTGTTGCGCACGCCAAGGATCGTACGCCGGGTGACCGCGCGGCGGGCGGTGTGATGATAGGCGCCGGCGTTGCCGTTGTTGCCGCGCGCTGAGCGGATTGCCCAGTCGCCACGCTATTTCCTGCGCGGCATCGCCTGATCGATGATCTTGCGCAGGAATGCGGCGTGGCCGCGGAACGCGCGCCGTCCACTCGTGGTCGCCTTGACGCGCGTCTGCGGCCGGCGGCCGACGAACAGCTTTTCGATGTCGACATAACCGGCCCTGGCCAGCGTATCGAGATGCGCGCCGAGATTGCCGTCCGTGACGTCCACGATGGCCTTCAGCCCGGTGAAGTCCAGCGTTTGGCGCCTTTCCAGCATGTTCAGCGCGGCCATGATCCTGAGCCGAGTGCTCTGGTGGATGATTTCGTCGGCACTCATCGATTGGCTCCGGTGCAGCCAAGCCGGAGGCCACCGACAACCATGCCGCCGCCGTGGCGGACCGTCTTGGCAATCTCGAACGGCGACAGCGCCGTTTGTCCCTGTGCGATGGACATCGAAGTACTCCGGCCTTCTGTGCAGAATACTCTGCCATATAGAGTTGTCTGTCAATTCACGAGCAGTCGGGTCTGCGATCGCGCTTGACAAGGTGATGCATTGGCCGGCTGCCGCATTGCAGTATAGATCGTCCGCCTGCATGAGATGATCGCACCGCTGAGGCTGTGGTCATGATATTGGCGAACGAAGATCGACACGCAAAGCTGTTCGCTGATCTTCGGAGCTTCACGAGAAGAGCGCTCCCGCGGAGTGTGGAGAATGTCGGCGACACATTCTAGCCGATGGTCGAAGATCAGCAGTGAATTTCTGCGACGATCAGCACGATCATGTGCCGATCGTAACCGAAAGTTAAGTTGCGAAAATCAGTCTATTGCTTCGCTGGCTAGCAAGCCGCGAGTCAGATATGCATGAGCGCGCCGGGTCATTACGGCCGTCGGCACAACGGAAGGGGCATCGCATGGCTAAGCAGTCATCCAAAGCGCCGGCGTCGAAGGCACCGGCAAAGAAAGCACCCGCAAAAGCAGCGACGGCGAAGGTCGCAGCTGCAGTGAAGAAAGCAGCACCCGCTGCCAAGCCGAAGGCCGCGGCGGCCAAGGCAAAAGCAGCACCGGCCAAGAAGCCGGCAGCGAAAGCTGCTGCGAAACCGGCAGTGAAGAAAGCAGCACCCGCCAAGGCAGCGGCAAAGCCGGCGGCGAAGGCGGCACCAGCCAAGAAGCCTGCAGCGAAGGCTGCGGCGAAACCCGCAGCGAAGAAGGCAGCACCTGCAAAAAAACCGGCTGCCAAGGCTGCACCTGCCAAGGCTGCACCGGCCAAGAAGCCGGCTGCGAAAGCTGCTCCGGCAAAGAAGGCTGCGGCAGCGAAATCTTCAGCACCGGTGAAGAAAGCGGCACCTGCGGCCAAGCCGAAGGCAGCACCCGCGAAGGCCGGCAAGAAGTAGTCGCGTCTTCCCTCGCCGGGGGCGGTGCCGAAACAGTCAAGGGCGGGTGCCCGACAGGCGCCCCGTTCGTTGTTTGGCAGTCGGAAGGCGAGAACAGAGGCGGACGGAGGATATCTTTTCGCAGCTCCCAGGACTTCGCCATAGGGCGGAGTCCGGTGGGGCTTTTTGTGCCATTCATGCGCTTGATGAAATATCGGCGCGAGGCCCTTCGGTCTTGGCTGTCGGCTGAGTGATCCCTGCGATTCTGGCAACTCGGCGACTATGTGATCAAGCACCGTCTTCATGGAGCGCTCGCCAAACGGCCCCGGCCGATGAGTCCGCTCGCTGGCGGCCGGGTTTTCCGCTTCTGGCCATTGCTCGATCGCGCTTGATCGGTCAACACTGCCGGCCTGCAAAACAGGAAACCGATCATGCCCAGACTGCTCTATGCGTCCTCCTCTCCCTACAGTTCCAAAGTGCGCATGGCAGCCGCCTATGCCGGCATCGACATCGAAACGGTGGCGGTCAAAACGGACGACAAACCGACCGAACTGATCGGCGCCAACCCGCTCGGCAAGATCCCGGTTCTGGTGCTCGACGACGGCCGCTCCATCCACGACAGTCGCGCCATCACCCAGCATCTCAACCGTTTGTCGAAGAGCGCGCTTTTTCCACGCAATCCCGACAAGCGGCTCGAGGCTGAAGTGCTGGAGGCATTGGCCGACGGCATTTGCGACTGCGCGCTGTCGATGGTCTATGAACGGCGCACGCGGCCCGAGGAGATGGTCTATCAGCCTTGGCTCGATCGCCAGTGGGCGAAGATCACGGCGGCACTCGACCTGCTGAATGCCAACCCGCCGAAGCTGCCGAAGAAGATCACCGCCGGCCAGATGGCGCTGCGCGCCTGCCTTGGCTATCTCTCGCTGCGTTTTGCCGGAAAATGGGAGAAGGGTCGCGCCCGGTTGACGCGATGGGCGGCACGCTTCGACGAGAAGTTTCCAGAACTGAAGCCCTGCATTCCTGGTTGATAGCCGATTGCCCGGAATTGATTTCCCGGGTTATCGATTCGATCACCGGGAAAATCACTCAGACACAAAAAAAGCCGGGCGCGAGGCCCGGCTTTTTCGTGTCGTGGCTTGAACGACTTAGAACTTCATACCGACGCCGAAGGTGACGCGGTTGTCGGTGGCCTTGACCTTGCCGATGCCGTCGAAGCTCTTGCTGCCGAAGTCGGTGTAACGATACTCGACGCGGCCGAAGACATTGTCGGTCAGCTTGATGTCGGTGCCAACACCGGCGGTCCAGCCGAGCATCGTTGCGCGATCGCTGGCCCCAAGGACGGTGTCTTCCAC
>NZ_RZRK01000176.1:0-9386 GCF_003997835.1 Mesorhizobium sp. M7A.F.Ca.CA.004.12.1.1 | reverse complement strand
CGCCACCCTCGCCCGTCTTCAGCGCGTTGACCTCGCGCGGCAGGTCGCCGCTGGCCACACTGGTGCGCTCCCAAGCCGGCTCCCAGGCCGATTGCTTGAGCTTGTTGCTGAGCACCACCTTGCGGGCGTCGACGATGCGCTGCGCAAAGGCGTAGAACGGATCGTGCGGAAACTTCTTCGCCGCAGTGCCCCAATGGGTGAGGTAGCCCTCCTGTGCCATTTTGCGGCTGAGCAGGATGGTATCGACGCCTGCGAAGACAGCGTTGAAGTCCTGCTTCAGCGCATCGTCCCAGGCGCTCTCGTCACCCCACTCCCAGAGCTGCCAGGAATGGTCCTCGGTGGCGCCGACAAAGCCGTCGACCGATATCTGCATCTGCAGGACCAGCTTTTTCACCGTCATTCTCCTCACGGCCATCGCAAAATAGTTTACATTTGGAACCGTTGACGCAAGGCCAAAACGATGTCAATAGTAAAGTGATTTAAAAATGGAACCATAGATGTCGACGCGCGAAAAATCCGACTGCCCGATCAACCTGTCGCTCGAACTGATCGGCGACCGTTGGACGCTGCTCATCATCCGCGACATGGCTTTCGCCGGCAAAAGGCACTTTCGCGAATTCCTGCAATCCGACGAAGGCATCTCCTCGCGCACGCTGGCCGAGCGACTGCAGACGCTTCAGGAGGAAGGCATCCTCACCAGAAGCGACGACCCGACGCATGGCTTGAGAACGGTCTACCGGCTGACCGAGGCAGGTATCGACCTCTTGCCGGTGCTGGCGACGCTCGGCGCCTGGGGCAGCAAGCACCGCAAGGCCGACGATAGGCTGGCGCGGATTGCCGAAGAACTGGCGGCGGGTGGCGAGGCGGAACTGGAACGGATGAAGGCGGCGCTGCGGGCGGAGCATATTGTCTAGGTGATTGCGCTCGAACTGGCTTGGCTGTTGCTGCACAAATCGCCCCTCGCTTGACAACGACCCGTGCTTGTTCTTTATTTGTTCCAATTCTATCAGCAACTGTGATGTGCGGTCGGGATGGAAACGACAGCCACCATCCTGCATGCCGATCTCGACGCTTTCTACGCCTCGGTCGAGCAGTTGCTCGATCCGTCGCTGCGCGGCAAGCCGATCGCGGTGGGCGGCGGCGTCGTGCTCGCCGCTTCCTATGAGGCCCGCGCCTTCGGCGTGCGCGGCGGCATGCCGGGGCGCAAGGCGCGTGAGCTGTGCCCGCAGCTGATCTTCGTCGGCGGCAATTTCAGCCACTACCAGCGGCTGGGCGACGCGGCGATCAAGGTGCTCGACGATTTTACCCCGGTGGTCGAGCGCATCTCCATCGACGAGGCGTTTGCCGACGTCGCCGGCTGCACGCATCTGTTCGGCTCGCCGCAGGAGATCGCAACGACCATCCGCCGCCGCGTGCGGGCCGAACTCGGCCTGCCGATCTCGATCGGCGTGGCGCGCACCAAGCATCTGGCCAAGATCGCCTCCCAGGTGGCAAAACCCGACGGGCTGGTGGTGGTCGACCCCGGCAGCGAGCCCGCTTTCCTGCACGACCTGCCGGTCGGGCTGATGTGGGGCGTCGGCCCGGCGATCAGGGCGAGGCTGGCGGAAATCGGCGTCGAGACCATCGGCCAGCTGGCCAGGACGCACAGCGGCGCGCTAACGCGGCTGCTCGGTCCCGCCGCCGGCGAAAAGCTCGCCGCCTTGTCATGGAACCGCGACCCGCGAAAGCTCGAAACGCATAGCCGCGCGCATTCGGCCGGCGCCCAATCGGCGCTGGGCCAAAAACCCGCCGTAGCGCGGATCATCGTGCCCACTCTGCTGCATCTGGCCGACCGTGTCGCCAGCCGGCTGCGCGCCAAGGCGCGGCCCGGCCGCACGGTGACGGTACGCGTGCGCTTTGCCGATCTCAGCGCCGTCACGCGCTCGATCACGCTTGACCAGCCGATCTCGGCGACCGCGATGCTGGCCGAGATCGCCGGCGATCTGGTGCGCGGCGTCCTCGCCGACAACCCCCACGAAAGAACGATCTCGCTGCTGGCGATCTCGGTGTCGCATCTTGAGGAAAGCTTCGAGCTGCAGCTCGAACTGCCGCTCGGCCTCGCCGACGAGAAACGCCGGCCCGGCACCCGAAAAGGCCTGGCACGCTTCGACGCCGACCGCGCCATCGACAAGATCCGCGAACGCTTCGGCAAACAGGCGGTCGGCTACGGCACGGTGGCACTGGAGGCCGCGCGCTCGGTTCCCGACGAATTCAGGGAGCTGGCGGAGAAGGAACTGTGAACCCGGGACCGCCGGGCGCTATTCCGTCTCCTCGCCGTCCCAGTACCGCCTCACCGCTCCCATGTCGAAAATGCCGTCGCGCCGGCGCAAGGCGTCGACCGCCATCTTGTTGGAATCGGGATAGACGCAGACCTCGTTGGGATTTTTCTCGCCGATCATCAGATAGCGGCACGGTTCCGTACCGCTGTTGAGGAAGGAATGCCCGACCGCCAGGCCGGCGGGAAAGCAGACATAATCGCCGGCCTTCATCTCGTGACGCTCCTCGCCAAGCAGCAGCGTCACCTGCCCTTCCAGAATCAGCGCGTGCTCCTCTTCGAGCATGTGGTAGTGCCTGGGCGCCAGGCGCATGCCGGGGGCCGGCGCCTCGATCAGCATGCCGACATGATAGTCTGGTAGTCCCAAAGCCGCATAGGTCAGATGCCTGGACCGGCCGCCGAACCGCGGGCCTTCGCCCTCGACCTTCCATTCGACGGCATCGCTGGCGACAGGCGGGATCGGCACGGCTGGGGGTTTGGTGATACCGGACATCACACCCGACGGCAGCGGATCGCCGGCGGCAAGGCCGGTGTTCTCGCCGTCCCAGTAGGTTCGAGTTGCAGCGAGATCGAAGAGCGCACGGCTACCCAGCGCGCGCACCAGCACCTTGTTGGAGGCGGTGTAGACGACCACGTCATTCGGGTTGCGCTCGCCGACGATGACATAGCGGCACGGCGCGTCGCCGGTGTTGATGAGGCAATGCCCCGCCGCAGCACCAGCCGGAAAGCAGATGTAGTCGCCGGCCTTCATGGCGTAGGCGGCGTCGCCGACATAAGCGGTCAGCGCCCCTTCGAGGATGAAGACATGCTCTTCCTCGAAAATGTGGTAGTGCGCCGGTGAGGTCTGCTTGCCCGGCGGCAGTTCCTCGATCGCCACGCCGACATGGTAATTCTCGCCTAGGGCGGCCAGCGACAGATGCCGGTAGCGCACGGCAAAGCGCGGCACATCGGACCATTCCGTCCATGGCACGCTGTCCGATGCGAATGGCACTGGCGATTTGTCGTCTGCCATCAGGCCTCCTGCTCCTGCCGCCTACCTCGTCGCGACGGAACAAAGCTGCCAGCTTCCGGCATCATCGCCAAGCGGTGTTCGCCACACTCCTGACAGAGCCGGGCAGGAGTCGCTGGCCTTTCGAAACAGTTTCTCAGCCCCTGATCGCCTTGCCCGCCTGCTGCAGCAGCTCGAACGCCGCGAAGCGTTTTGCATGCCAGCCGCCCAGCGTAGCGTCGGGATGATAGACCTCGCCGAGTTCCGACATGCCGGCCATCGCCCCCGTCAGATCCCTGTAGGCACCGGCGGCGACCGCGCCCAGCATAGCCGAGCCGAGCAGCACCGGTTCCGGCGAGGTCGACGCCACCACCACCATGCCTGTGGTATCGGCAAGCAGCTGGCGCACCAGCGGGCTTTGGCCGGCGCCGCCGCTGACCACGATGGTGTCGACGGCAATGCCCTTGTCATGCTCGGCCCGCACGATCTGGCGCGCGCCATAGCCCAGCCCGCAGACCCCGGCGACATAGAGCCCGACCAGGCTGTCGAGGCTGGTGTCGAGATCGAGCCCGGCGATCAGCGCGCGCGCGTCCGGGTCGGCGAAAGGTGCGCGGTTGCCGAGAAACTCCGGCACCACATGGATGCCGCCGACCAGCGCCGGCGTTGCCGCGGCCCCATTGCGGCTTTGCGCCTGCAACGACAGCCAGGCGCTGAGGCTGAGCCCCTCGGCTTGCGCCTTGGCGGTCGCTTCGGCAGCCGCGGGATGCATGCGCACCAGATGGTCGATAGCAGCACCGGCTGCCGACTGGCCGCCCTCGTTCAGCCACAGGCCCGGCACCATGGCCGAGAAATACGGACCCCAGACGCCGTCGACGAAGGCCGGCGCCGCGGTCGACGACATGGTGCAGGCCGAGGTGCCGAAAACATAGGCCATGCGCGACAGAACGCTGCCGAACGCGCCGCGCGCACCGACCGTACCGACGCCACCGGCATGCGCATCGATCAGACCGGCCGCTACCGCGGTGCCGGGGACGAGGCCAAGGTCCGCAGCCGCCTGCGCGGTCAACCCGCCGCCAAGTGCGCCACCCGCCGGCACGATCTGCGTGCCGATGCGCGCGAACCCCTCGTCGGCCAGGCTCCCTAGTCCGATGGTGCGGAAATAGGCCTCGTCCCAGCGGCTTTCATGCGCCAGATAGGTCCATTTGCAAGTCACCGTGCAGACCGAGCGGGCAAGGCTGCCGGTCGCCCGCCAGGTGAGGAAATCGGGGAGGTCCATGAACTGCCAGGCGGCGTTGAACGTGTCGGGCAGGTTTTCGGCCAGCCAAAGGAGTTTCGGCGTTTCCATCTCCGGCGAGATGACGCCGCCGACATAGTTCAGCACCGCCTCGCCGCTACGGTTGATGCGGCGCGTCTGCTCGACCGCGCGATGATCCATCCAGACGATGATGTTGCGTTCCGAATTGCCGGATCTGCTCACCGGCAGCGGCACGCCGCCCTCGCCCAGCACCACCAGCGAACAAGTGGCGTCGAACCCGATGCCGGCGATCGCCTCGGGTGCCACGCCCGATTGAGCGACCGCTTCCCGCGTGGCCGCGCACACCGCCCGCCAGATGTCGTTGCTCGACTGCTCGACAATGTCGCCGGCCTCGCGCCAGGCCTCGATATCGCGCTTGGCAGAGGCGAGCATGTTTCCAGTGTGGTCGAACACCCCGGCCCGCGCGCTGCCGGTGCCGACGTCGATGCCGAGGAAATTAGGCATGGGGGAAACCTTCGGTTCAGGGCAGTAGGCAGTAGGCAGTAGGCAGTAGGAGATTAGCGAGTTGGGATAGGGAGCAAGAAGCGTTTTCGACAGCAAGGTCGTGCCTTTATCTTCCCCCTACTGCCTACTGCCTACTGCCTATTCCCTATTCCTCACCCACTCACAAATCATTGCTCTGCGGCAAAATCACCAGATCGCGGATCGTCACGTTGCGCGGGCGGGTCAGCATGAACATCACCGCTTCGGCCACCTCGCGCGGCTGCATCAGGCCGCCGGCGGCGAGTTCTTCCTCGAGCTTGGCCTTCGGCCAGTCGTCGACCAGCGCCGTCACCACCGGGCCGGGCGCCACCGCACCGACGCGCAGGCCGTGCTTGGCGACCTGCCGGCGCACCGTGTGGACGAAGGCCTGCACGGCGTGCTTGGAGGCCGTGTAGATCGGCTCCCAGACCACAGGAACCAGTCCGGCAATCGAACTGGTGACGATGACGTCGCCCGTCTTGCGCTCGATCATGTGCGGCAGCACCGCCTGGATCGAACGGAAGCAGGCATTGATGTTGAGGTTGAGCATCCGGTCCCAGGCGTCGGGATCGCCGGTCGCCACCTCGCCGCCGACATAGGCGCCGGCATTGGCATGGAAGATGTCGAGTTGGCCGACCTTCTCCAGAATCTGCGGCATCATGGTGGCGACGCTGGCCGGCTGCATCAGGTCGATGACCAGCGGGATCGCCTTGGGGCCGAGTTCGGCGCACAGTTTGTTCAGCGTCGCCTCGGCGCGGTCGACCAGCACCACGGTGGCGCCGGCCGCCAGCATATGCCTGGCGCATTCGAGGCCGATGCCTGATGCCGCGCCGGTGACGGCGGCAACTTTTCCGGACAGTTCTTCGCTCATGTCTTGCTTCCTGTTGATGGGTTCAGGCCCGGCCATGGGAGACACGCGAGCGGCGTGCCAGCGAGTCGACGATGACCGCGATGGCAAGCACGGCGCCGGTGATCATGTACCGAAGCGACGAGGACAGATCGAGCAGCGTCAGGCCGCTGGCGATCGACTGGATGACGATGATGCCGAGCAGCGCCGAATACGCACTGCCGCGACCGCCGAACAGGCTGGTGCCGCCGATGACGGCTGCCGCGATGGCGTTGAGGTTGACGTCGCCGGTGCCGGCCTGCTGGCTGGCCGAGGCCAGGCGGGCCGCCGACAGCACGCCGCCGAAAGCGGCCAGCATCGAGCACAGCACGAAGGCGCTCGAATAGATCAGCCGCACATTGATGCCGGCGCGCCTTGCCGCCTCGCGGTTACCGCCGACCGCCGACATCGAGCGGCCCCATTTGGTCCGCGTCAGCGCGTAATGCATCGATATGACCAGGCCGACGAACAGGCCGAACATCCACGGAATGCCGCGCGCCTGGTTGAGATAGAAGACGATGAGTTCGAGAATGACCGTGATCACCACCGCCCGTATAACCAGGCCGCCGGTCGACGGCGCCGACAGATTGGCGGCGCGGCGGCGCGTAACGGTGCGCAGGCCGGTGACCAGCATGACGATGCCGGGCACGGCCGCCAGGGCGAACGAAACAAATTTCGGCATCATCAGCAGCTGGCCGAAATTCACCAGGTTCGAGCCGTAGGGCAGATTGATCGAGCCGGTCGAGCCGAGAATGTAGAGCTGCAGGCCAAGCACCGCCAGCAGACCGGCCAGCGTCGAGACGAAGCTCGGCATGCCCAGCCGGTTGAACAGCAGCGCGTAGAGTGCGCCGATAAAGCCGCCGACGGCGACAGCGGCCAGAATGGCGAGCGCCACCGGCCAGCCCTGGTTGACCCACAGCGTGCCGACCATCGCCGAGGCAAAGCCGCTGATCGAACCGACAGACAGGTCGATTTCGCCGACCATCAAGACGCAGACGATGCCGAGCGCGATGACGCCCACGGTGGAGCAATCGAACAGCAGATTGACCAGATTGCTTGATGATAGGAAGATCGGGTTGATGCTGGCAAACACCGTCCAGATGATGACCAGCCCGACGATCACCGGCAGCGAGCCGAGATCGCCCGAGCGGACCCGGTCGAAGAACCTGCGGATGGCGCCGCCGATCCCCGCCTCATGCTTGACGCGCACGTCGGCGCGGTCGAGCTGCGGCGGCACGGGGGCCGTCTGTTGCACGTCGCGGCTCATGGGCGTGGCTCCTGCGTTTGATCCTGTCGCGCCATTTGAGTCTGCTGGGTTTGGCGCCGCTCGGCGCGCCGCGACACCGAATTGTTCGACGCGCCGGTGATGGCGCTGACCAGTTCCTGGTTCGAGGCGTCGGGCGAGAAGATGCCATTGTTGCGGCCAAGCCGCAGCACGACGATGCGGTCGGCGACGGCGCGCACGTCTTCCATATTGTGGCTGATGATGACGACGCCGAGACCGCGGTCGCGCACCCGCTCGATCAGGTTGAGGACTTCCGCCGTCTGCGCCACGCCAAGTGCCGCCGTCGGCTCGTCGAGCAGGATGAGCTTGGGTTCGAGCAGCAGCGAGCGGGCGATCGCCACCGTCTGGCGCTGGCCGCCCGACAGCGAAGCGACCACTTCGCGCACGCTTGGGATGCGCGCCGATAGCTCGTTGAGCAGCGTCCAGGCGCGCACTTCCATCGCCACCTCGTCCAGCCGCAGCGGGTTGAGCTCACGACCGAGAAAGATGTTGGCGACGATGTCGAGGTTCTCGCACAGCGCCAGGTCCTGGAACACGGTGGCTATGCCGAGCGTCAGCGCCGCACTTGGATCTGCAAGCGTCACCTGCTTGCCGCGAAAACTTATCGTGCCTGAGCTCGGCTGATGCACGCCGGCCAGGATCTTGACCAGGGTCGACTTGCCGGCGCCATTGTCGCCGACCAGCGCCACCACCTCGCCGGCATGTACATCGAGATCGATGTCGGTGAGCGCCGAAACGGCGCCGAAATTCTTCGAAACGCCGCGCAGGCTGAGCACCAGCTCGCCTGCCGGAACCGGTTCGTCCGGGGTATCGATCATGCCAGGAAGCCTTTCAAAACCGGTTCAAAAATGTCGGATGAGCGCTGCCTGGCCACCGCGCGGTGGCCAGGCAGCGGAGCGGGCAAGGGTCGCGGTCAGTTCCCGATGCCCAGCTTCTTGCAGCCTTCCGCGTAACGATCGACGCAGAGTTCGGCCGCGGTGTTGATCTTCTTGTCGATGATCTCGGCCTTCAGGTTTTCCTGCGTCACCACGGCTGGCGTGAACAGCTGCGAGGGCGTGTCGTACAGCGTCATCTCGGCCTTCGGCGTCTCGCCCGAAAGCAGCTTGATGGCGATGTTGGCGGCCGCCGCCGCCACGATCTCGCTCGGCTTGGAGATGGTGTTGTACTGGTCGCCGGCGATGATCAGCTGCAAGGCCGCGATCGTCGCGTCATTGCCGGTCACCGGCGGCACCGGATCGACGCCGGCCGCCTTGAAGGCGGCGATGGCGCCGCCACCGGTGCCGTCATTGGCGGCAACCACGCCGAGGATTTTCGGCCCGAAGCGGGTGATCTGGCCGCCGGCCCATTGCTGCGCCTTCGGCGGCGCCCATTCCGGCGTGTCGTATTCGGCCAGGATCTTGTAGCCGCTATTGTCGAGGCCGGCATGGATGCCCTTCTTGATCAGGCCGGCCGCCGCGTCGGTCGGCGAGCCGTTGATCTGCAGCACACCGCCGCTGGCCGGATCGACCTTCAGCGCCTTCAGGTGCTCGACCAGCGAGTCGGCGATGGCCTTGCCGATGCCTTCATTGTTGAACGACACATAGAAATCGGCCGGCGCGGTCGGGATCGGCCGGTCGTAGGCGATGACCTTGATGCCCTGGCTCTGCGCCAGCTTGACCAGCGAGGCGGCGGCGGTCGAGTCGACCGGGTCGAGCACGATCGCCTTGGCGCCCTGCGAGATCACCGAGTTGAACTGCTGCTGCTGGCGCGAGGCGTCGGCATCGGCATTCTGGTAGAGCACCTTGCAGCCCGGGCACAGCTTCTTCATCTCGGCGGCGAAGCCGGGATAATCATGCTGCTCGTAGCGGGTCGAGGCCTGGTCGGGCATCAGGAAGGCGACGGTCGCATCGGTGACTTCGGCGGCCCTGGCGATCGCGGCGGTGCCGGCCAGCAGCGACAGCGCAAGGGCTGCCACACCGGCGGACTTGCCAGCGGACTTCAATGAAGATGAAAGTTTGGTCATTCGGTCTTCTCCGTTTCTGGATATGGTTGTAAGAAGGTCGTTGACTGCTTTGGTCTGAAGATACCTATCCGCCCTCGCCCAAACTGCATTGGGAACCGGGACCCGGCGCCGGCCTTTCGAGCCGCGCCGGGTCC
>NZ_RZRK01000175.1:0-9409 GCF_003997835.1 Mesorhizobium sp. M7A.F.Ca.CA.004.12.1.1 | reverse complement strand
GTTTAGGACGATGGGTCACTCTCTGCTGAAGGGGCATCTGGCTCTCCTTTACGCCAATGCCGAGGGGCAACCTCGGGACCAATATCGTTGATGGTCATATGATCTTGGTCGCCTGTTGATGTTTTTGTCAATCGGCAACAATGCCTATTATTTCATCGATCGCACCGCCCCCTTTCATGTTCGGCGTGGCCCGTGCGGTGTTCAATTTGCTTGGGCATTGATCTGCAAGAAGATCGGCAAACCAATTGTCGGATGCTGGCTGCTCCCGGTGACGGACAAGCCCCAATCTTCGCAATCTACTTCACGCCGATGCCGGCGGTCAGGCCGCCATCGATCTTGTAGTCCGCGCCAGTGCAGAAGCCGGCCTTCGACGAACACAGGAAAGCGATGAGTTCGGCCACTTCCTCCGGCTCGCCGATGCGTCCGATGGGGTGCGCTTCGCCGAAGCGCTTGTAGGCGGCCTCGACATCGGCATCCGTGCCGTTCTGCCCGCGGGCGGCCTTCTCCAGGATTGGGGTGCGGATCGAGCCCGGGCTGACGGAATTGACGCGGATGCCGGAGCGCGCATGGTCGAGGGCCAGGGCACGCGTCAGCGTGTGGATGGCGCCCTTGGTGGTGGCATAGGCGGCGACGTTTTGCTGGCAGGCAAAGCCCTGCACCGAAGCGACGTTGACGATGGCGCCGCCGCCCATGCGGACCATTTCCGGGATGCCGAAATGTGCGGTCAGATAGATGGACCCGACATTGACCGACATCGCCCTGTTCCAGGTCTCGAAATCGGTGCTGGTCGCGGTTCCGTACGGATGCACCGCCGCCGAATTGACGATGATATCGAGGCCGCCGAACCGCTCCACGCCGGCCGCGACCGCGTCGCGAACCTGATCGGGCACGGAGACGTCGGCGTCTATGACCAGCGCCCCGGCTGCGGAGCTTTCCAGTTCCGCTTTCAGCGCAGTATTGGCCGCGCGGTCGATGCCGCAGGCGACGATCGCAGCACCCCCTGCAGCGAGGCGTCTGGCGGTTGCGAGGCCAATCCCGGTCGTGCCCGTCACCAAAGCCACCTTGCCGTCGAAATCCTTCATTGGGAAAACTCCTTCATTCGCTGTCCGAAACCGTTCCTAGTTTGACACCCATTGTGGTCCAACAATAGGTTGCCATCCTCTCGCAGAAGGAAGCGGCTATGGAACAGTGCTGGCGCTGGTATGGACCGAACGACCCGGTAACGCTCGATCATGTCAGGCAGGCCGGTGCGACCGGCGTGGTGAGCGCCTTGCACGATATCTATGACGGGCGCGCCTGGCCGCTCGAGAGCATTCTGGAGCGCAAGCGTGTCATCGAGGCCGCCGGCCTGACATGGTCGGTGGTCGAGAGCATTCCGGTCCACAATTCATTCAAGATCGGCGCGCCGGAACGCGAGCGCTATGCCGGCTACTATCGTGACTCAATTCGCGCGCTCGCCAAGGCCGGCATTGCGACGGTCTGCTACAATTTCATGCCGGTGGTCGACTGGACGCGCACGGATCTCGCCTATCGGCTGCCAACGACAGGTTATGCGTTGCGTTTCGACGCCATCGATTTCGCGGCCTACGATTTGTTTGTGCTGAAGCGCGTCAATGCCGAGGCCGGCTATACCCCCGCCCGCATTGCCGAGGCGGAAGCGCGGCTGAAGGAATTGAGCAGCGAAGCGATCGACAGGATCGAGCGCAACCTGATCACCGGCCTGCCTGCGACCGAGCGCAGCTATGACAGGGACAGTTTTCGCGAGGCCCTGGCGGACTATGATGCGATCGGACCGAAGGAGCTGCGCGACAACCTTGCCTGGTTCCTGCGCGAGATCATTCCGGTGGCCGAAGAGGAGGGGGTGCGCATGTGCATCCATCCCGACGACCCGCCCTTCTCGCTCTATGGCCTGCCGCGCATCGTTTCGACCGCCGAGGATGCGCGTTTCATCCTCAACGCCGTCGACAGCCCCGCCAACGGCCTGACGTTCTGCACCGGCTCCTATGGCACGCGCGCCGACAACGACATCGTCGCCATGGTCAAGGAGTTCGCCGACCGCATCCATTTCGCCCATCTGCGCAACATCACCATCGAGGATGACGGCTCGTTCCACGAGGCCGAGCATCTCGAGGGCGGCACCGACATGGCGCATGTTATCCTGGCTCTGATGCAGGAAGAGGCGCGCCGCCGTCGGGAAGGCCGCGCCGACTGGCGCATTCCTATGCGGCCCGACCATGGCCATCTGCTCGCCGACGATATCGGCAAGACCAGGCTCAATCCTGGCTATTCGCTGATCGGCCGGCTGAAAGGCCTCGCCGAGCTGCGTGGCATCATGCGCGCCATCGAGCGGTTCGAGCTGGCTTGAATGCGCTCCGGCCGGTCGGCTGGCGGATTTACAGGCGATCACGCGCGGTTGCGCTTCCGCTGTGACTTATACGATGTCGCACTGGAAAGTGCGGCCTACGAGAGGCATGGCGGGTAAAGCACGTGTCGGGAAATTATTTGCCGGCAGTTCACAATATGCAGCGCTGACGTTCTTCCATTCGGGCCAGATTGGACTTCCTGTTGCTTTGATCGGCACGCCTTGCGTGTCACTTTGAGATGCATTCATTCTCGAAGCTCTTGCCGGTGGTCGCTTCTATTTCTCCTAAGCCAAGGCAGAGAAAAGAAGGAACCTGAGCATGCCCAGAATTGTGCCGGTGCTCGATCTGAGCCGTCTCGAACAAGGTGCTTCCGAGTATCGTACCTTTCTCCTGGACCTGCGCACGGCGGCTCGGGACGTCGGCTTCTTTTACCTCAGCGGCCACGGAATTTCGGCCTCGGAGATCGACGACGTGATCGACGCCTCGCGCCGGTTCTTCGCGCTGCCGGAGGCCGACAAGCTGGCGATCGAAATGGTCAAATCCCAGCAGTTCCGCGGCTATACCCGCGCCGGTGGCGAACTGACCAAGGGCGCGGCCGACTGGCGTGAGCAACTCGACATCGGCGTCGAGCGCCAGCCCATAGCGCAGGGACCTGGAATTGCACCGTGGACACGGCTGCA
Organism: Mesorhizobium sp. M7A.F.Ca.CA.004.12.1.1; assembly: GCF_003997835.1. Taxonomy (NCBI): domain Bacteria; kingdom Pseudomonadati; phylum Pseudomonadota; class Alphaproteobacteria; order Hyphomicrobiales; family Phyllobacteriaceae; genus Mesorhizobium; species Mesorhizobium sp. M7A.F.Ca.CA.004.12.1.1. Next base: position 6,366 of record NZ_RZRK01000175.1, on the reverse strand, counting down.
GGGGCCGAACCAGTGGCCGCCTGCACTGCCGGAGCTCAAGCCGGCACTGCTTGCATGGCAGGCCAAGGCGACCGCGGTGGCGATTCGGCTGTTGAAAGCCTTCGCGCTATCGCTCGATCAGCCCGAGGACGCCTTCGACGCGATCTACCGGGACTCGCCCAACCATCGTATGAAGATCGTTCGTTATCCCGGCCGTGACGCGACCGAAGGCGACCAGGGCGTCGGCGCGCACAAGGATGGCGGCTTCCTGACCCTGCTGCTGCAGGACGACAACAAGGGGCTGCAGGTCGAATATGACGGAAGCTGGGTGAATGTGGATCCGCTGCCCGGAACGCTGGTCGTCAACATCGGCGAACTGCTCGAACTCGCATCGAATGGATATCTGCGGGCCACCGTGCACCGCGTCGTGACGCCGCCTGCCGGCGTCGAGCGGATTTCCGTTCCCTTCTTCTTCAGCGCGCGGCTCGATGCGACCATCCCGCTTCTCGGCCTTTCCGAGGAACTGGCGGCGCAGGCGCGCGGACCGGCAAGCGATCCCGACAACCCCTTGTTCCGCGATGTCGGCACCAATGTGCTCAAAAGCCGGCTGCGTTCCCATCCCGACGTGGCACGCCGCCACTATGCCGATCTTCTGGAGACTGGAACGGTGGGTTCGTGACGGTCGCCTGGCACGAATTTTTGCCGTTTGGCATGTTTTTTGGAATGCCATTCGTCGCCAAGGCTTGGAAATAAGCTCAAAAAGGTAAAATCGTTCGGCGGTTTCCTCCCATTTCGCCGAACGGTGTTCCCCTCTGAAGGTTTTGACCTTCTTTTTGGCCGGGCCGTATTCGAGCCCGGCCTTTTTTGTCCTGGGGTATCAGGCGCAAAACTGAAATGCTGCAAAAGCCCGGCGCAGCGGAACAGAATACCTTCCCGAGTTGGGCTGACCGTCCGATCCTGAGAAGGATTCGAGCACTGTGCTCGACTGTATCGATCGGCGGAACATCTTTCATGACACGAAAACAACTGCGCCTCGGCGCCTTCATGCGCCCCGTCAGCCTGCACACCGGCGCCTGGCGCTATCCGGGCGCCTATCCCGACGCCAATTTCAATTTCGCGCATCTGAAGCGCTTCGCCCAGACCCTGGAAGCGGCGAAGTTCGACGCCTTCTTCATGGCCGACCATCTGGCCGTTCTGAACATGCCGATCGAGGCTTTGCGGCGCAGCCACACGGTCACCTCGTTCGAGCCGTTCACGCTACTGTCGGCGCTCGCCGCCGTCACTGACCATATCGGGCTGGTCGCCACCGCATCGACGACGTTCGACGCGCCCTATCATGTTGCTCGCCGCTTCGCCTCGCTGGACCATATCAGCGGTGGACGCGCCGGCTGGAACATCGTCACCACGTCCAACCCTGACGCGGCGCTGAACTTCGGCCTCGACGAGCATGTCGAGCATGATGAGCGCTACCGGCGGGCGCGGGAATTCTACGATGTCGTCACCGGCCTGTGGGACAGCTTTGCCGACGATGCCTTCATCCGCGACGCCGAAAGCGGGTTCTATTTCGATCCGGCCAGGCTGCATGTGCTCGACCACAAGGGCGAACATCTCTCGGTGCGTGGGCCGCTCAACATCGCCCGGCCAATCCAGGGTTGGCCGGTCGTCGTCCAGGCCGGCGCGTCGGAGGCTGGACGCCAACTGGCGGCGGAGACAGCGGAGGTCATTTTCGCCGCCCATGCGGATATCGCGGCGGGACAGCGTTTCTTTGCCGACGTCAAAGGCCGTGCGGAGAAACTCGGCCGCTCGCGTGACGACATCAAGATCCTGCCTGGCGCCTTTGTCGTTGTCGGCGACAGCGTCGAGGACGCGCAGGCCAGGCGGGCGAAGCTCGACAGCCTCGTCTACTACGAGAGCGGCATCGCCTCGCTGTCGATCGCGATCGGACACGATGCGTCCGGATTTGACCCGGACGCGCCCTTGCCCGAAATCCCCGAGACCAATGCGAGCAGGAGTGGCCGCGAGCGCGTCATCGAACTGGCACGCGAGGAGAACCTGACCGTCAGGCAGCTTGCGCAAAGGCTGGGCGGCTATTCCGGCCTTGCTTTTGTCGGCACGCCTGAAACAATCGCCGACGAGATGGAGGAATGGCTGGTTGCCGAGGGCTCTGACGGGTTCAACATCATGTTTCCCTACCTGCCGGCAGGGCTGGATGATTTTGCCGAGAAAGTGGTACCGGAATTGCAACGGCGAGGCATCTTCAGGCGGCAATATGAGGGGTCGACACTGCGCGAGAATCTCGGCTTGAAGCGGCCGCCCAACCGGTTTTTCTAGTAGAACATCCTTCGCGGAGAGGTCTCCATGTCAATCCAGTCCAACACCCGCATCGTGCTCGCGGCGCGACCGCAAGGCCGGCCGAAGCCGGATCATTTCCGCATCGAGACGGTTGACCTTGACCAGCCGGGAGAGGGCGAACTGCTGTTGCAGATCCTTTATCTGTCGCTCGATCCCTATATGCGCGGTCGTATGAACGCCACCAAATCCTATGCCAAGCCGGTCGATGTCGACGGTGTGATGGAAGGCGGCACCGTCGCGCGTGTGATGATCTCTCGCCATCCGGAATTTGCTGAAGGCGATATCGTCCTGTCCCACTCCGGATGGCAGAGTTTCGCCCTGTCCGACGGTGTCGGGCTGCGCAAGCTCGATCCCGCGGCTGCACCCATAACAACCGCGCTCGGCGTGCTCGGCATGCCGGGCTTTACGGCCTATGCCGGTCTGCTCACCATCGGGCAGCCGAAGCCTGGCGAGACGGTCGTCGTCGCGGCCGCCAGCGGCGCGGTCGGGTCGGCCGTTGGCCAGATCGCGCGCATCAAGGGTGCGCGTGCCGTCGGCATTGCCGGCGGTGCCGAAAAGTGCGCCTTCGTGCGAGAAGAGCTCGGCTTTGACGCGGTCGTCGATCACCGGGCCGACGATTTTGCAGAGCAGTTGAAGGCAGCTTGCCCCGGCGGCATCGACATCTATTTCGAAAATGTCGGCGGTCCTGTCTGGGACGCGGTGTTTCCGCTGCTGAACGAATTTGCGCGTGTGCCGGTCTGCGGGCTGATCGCGCAGTACAACGTCATCGCGGATGCCGGCACCGACCGGTTGCCGACATTGATGCAGCAAGTGCTGCACCGCAGCCTGACGATAAGGGGTTTTATCCAGCGCGAATTTGTCGACCAGCGCCCGGCCTTCTATCGCGAGATGGCCGAATGGATAGCGTCCGGCCGCGTCCGCTACAGGGAAGATATCGTGGACGGCATCGAAAATGCGCCTCAGGCCTTTCTCGGCCTTCTCGAAGGCAGGAATTTCGGCAAGCTGATCGTGCGTATCGCGGAATAATTGTTGCACAACGATGAGCCGGGGCTGCCGAGACAATCGCTGTCGCAGCCCGGCGCGGCGCCTTTTTTGTTCACCACATCATGAAGGAGGCGACGTCCGCATCCGAGACCTTGCCGGCATTCACGTCAGCGATTGCCTGGTCGACGATCGCGACGCCCTCGGTCATCTCGTCTTCCGTCAGCGTCAGCGGTGGCATGAACTCCAGCACATTGGCCCTCAACCCGACATAGGTGAAGGCTGCACCCAACTCATAGCCGCGATAGATGATCTTGGCCGTGGTCGCCGCCGCAACCGGCTCACGTGTCGTGCGGTCCTTGACCAGGTCGACGCCGATGGCAAGCCCGCGCCCGCGCACGTCGCCGATGATCTCGTGTCTGTCGCCAAGCGCCCGCAATGCGTCGGAAAACAGCATGCCGATCCGCGCCGAGCGCTCGACCAGGCCGTCCGTCTCGATCGTCTTCAGCACCGCGTTGCCGGCCGATGTCGCCACCGGATTGCCTGCGGTTGTCTGCAGCGCGAAGGCCGGCGCATGGTCCATGATCCCCTTAGGGCCGATCACGGCCGACAACGGCAAGCCACCGCCGATGCCTTTGCCGAAGACGACGAGGTCCGGCGTCAGTCCTTCATGCTGGAAGCAGTGCATCATGCCGCTGCGAGCGAGCCCGACCTTGACCTCGTCGACGACAATCTTGATGCCGTGCCTGCGGCAACGCTCCTGCAATGCCTTGAGAAAGCCGGGCGGCGGCACGATCAGCCCGCCATCCGACATCAACGGCTCAATGAACACCGCCGCGACCTGATGCGGCGGGCAGGTGGTCTCGAACTGGTAGTCGAGCAGGGCAAGCACGTCCTCGCTGCTGAAATTCGGGCGGTACGGATCGGGATAGGGCAGCAGAAGCACGCCCGGCCGGGGCAGCGTGTGGGTCATGGCGGTATGGCCGCTGATGCCCATCGAGCCGGAGAGATTGCCGTGATAGGAACCGATGAACGAGATGAAGCGCGAGCGGCCGGTGGCTGCCTGCAGCACGCGCACCGCGCAGTCATTGGCATCCGACCCGGAATGGCCGAACCAGACGCGTCGTTCGCCTTCTCCGGGCGTAATCGCCAGCAGCCGCTCCGCCAGCGATACGGCGGGCTCGTTCGGGTAGAGCAGCAGGCTGGCGCCCGCCATGTCGCGGATCGACGTCTCGACCGCTTCGACTATTGCCGGATGGCCGTAGCCGAGCACCGCCGGACCGGCCGATCCCGACAGGTCGAGCAAGGAGCGGCCGCCTTCCTCGATCAGCCGGTTGCCCCGGCCGCCGATGACGCTGAGCGGGGAGAAACGCAGCTTGCCGATCTGGGCGATGGTCGCGGCATCACGTTCGCGCAGGCTGAGATTGCTCACGACACGGATTCCGTTTCGAGCGCCGGCAGTGCCGCCGCCAGCCGGTCCGCCCATTCCTCGATGCCGGACCGTGTCGACAAAAGGTCCTGCCGGATCTCGACGAGGACGGCGGGGATGCCGCGATCATCGCCATGAATGGGCACGGCGTAATCGGCGTCGCGGCTGATCACATAGGGCACGTTGGCCGCGACATTGAGCCCGGCGTCGGTGCGCAGGCCCGAAAGGATCGTTTCTGCGAGATCTCTTGCTTGGTCGTGCAGCACGCCGGCATGCCAGGGTCTGCTGACACCGAGGAAGACCGGCGTGAAGGAATGGATCGTCACGATCCGGGTCTGCCGGCCTGCTTGCGCCCGGCGGTCAAGATACGCAGTCACCCGGTCATGAAACGGCGAAAAGATGATCTCGGCGCGCCGGATCCGCTCCGCCGAATCGATGCCGACATTGCCGGGAATGTCGGTGTCTTCCGACAGCACCGGAATGCTGCCTGGCGTGCCCAGTGGCCGGTTGAGGTCGATCAGCAGCCGCGAGTAACCGCTGAGGAAGGCCGGTGCATCGAGCTTCGACGACAGCAGGCGGGTCACTTCGGCGGCGCCGATATCCCAGGCGATGTGGCGCTGCAGATGGCTGGCATCGAGGCCGAGCTGCCGATACTCGGCCGGCATGTGGTTGGACGCATGCTCACACAACAGCACGATATCGGAGCGGCCGTGCTCGTTGAGGACCTCGACGGCCTCGGGCCAATCTTTTCTGGCCTGCGCGGTCATCAATAGAGCGTCCGGTAGAGATCGCAGATGGAGGCCGGATCGAGACCGGCAAGACGCTCGGACTCATGTCGCTTGAGGCCGACGAAGGTTTCGATGAAGACAGGCGCGAACCATCCCGTCACGATGCCGTCGGCCAGCAACGCGTCCAGTGCCACGGGCAGGGTTTCGGGCAGGCGCACCAGACCGAGACTCGCCCGCTCAGCCTCGCTCATCAGTGTCGGGTCGCCGGTGACCAAAGGCGGCGACGGCAGGCCCGCCTTCAGCCCTTCCAGCCCGGCGCGGATGATCGCCGCCAGCGACAGATAGGGATTGCCGGTGGCGTCAGCGGCCCGGTATTCGATGTTGTATTGCCGCGCCGGATCGCGTCCGCCGATCGTCACAGTCGGGCAGATGCGCAGCGACGCCTCGCGGTCGCGGTCGGCGAGCCAGGTATAGGACGAACTCCAGCTGTGCGGCTTCAGCCGGTAGAAGGACGACACGCTCGACGCCGTCATCGCGGTCATTCCAGGCAGATGGCGCAGCACGCCGGCACAGAAGGCGCCGGCTTTGGCGGAAAGACCTCCGGGCTGCGTTGGATCGTATGTCACCGGCTTGCCGGCCTCGTCGACAAAGCTGAAATGGATGTGGACGCCGTTGCCGACGGCAGTTGGCGCGGTTTTGGGCGCGAAGCTCGCACGCCAGCCGGCATTGCGCGCCAATTCGCGCGTGATTTCGCGGATGGCGACGGCGCGGTCCGCCGCCGTCAGCGCGTCCGCCGGCTCGTGCGTCACCTCGAACTGCTCGTCGCCGAATTCGGCGATGACCACCTCGGGAGCGACTCCGGCTTCCTCGAGCGCCGCCATCAGGTTGGGCGCGAAG
>NZ_RZRK01000174.1:0-9529 GCF_003997835.1 Mesorhizobium sp. M7A.F.Ca.CA.004.12.1.1 | reverse complement strand
GATGAAGGCCGAGCCGATAGAAGCCGTCTTCTGCACCATTTCGACCGACACCCTGGATGTCACCACCACAGCACCGGATGCGCCATCGATGCCGGCCCTGGCCAGCGCGCCGGCCAGCTTGTCGAGCGCATTGTGACGGCCGACATCTTCGCGCGCCATGACGATGCCCTTGCCAGGCATATAGAAACCGGCGGCGTGTACCGCTCCGGTCTCGGTGTGCAGCGGCTGCACTTTGGACAAAAGCTTGACCGAACGAGCGATGTCGTCGGCATCAAGCGTAAGGCTTGAGGCACCAACCGCATCGACCGAGCGCATCGCTTCCTCGATCGACTCGATGCCGCAAAGCCCGCAGCCGACCGGGCCGGCGAGCCTTCGCCGCCGCGCTTCGAAACGTGTGTTGGCTCGGTCCTTCAGCCGGATCTGAATGTCGATGCCGGCGCCATGGTCCTCGACCTCGATGGCTTCGATCTCTTCGGGCAAGGCGATGATGCCTTCGGTCAGCGAGAAGCCGAGCGCGAAATCCTCGAAATCCGCCGGGCTTGCCATCATCACCGCATGCGTGGTGCCGGCAAAGGAGAACGCCACCGGCGTCTCTTCCGGCACCATCCGGTTGGCAGCCGTCGTCCCAACCGCGCGGTGCGCCAGCCGCGATACCTGCGTCGTGGCTTTGCGGCGCGCGCTCAAGACTACTCCGCCGCCTGCAAAGACGCGATGCGCCGGCTCTGCTTGGCTTGCTCGTCATAGTCGCGCTGCCATTCCGACGGTCCGTTGGAGGCGCCGACCTGCACCGCCGTCACCTTGTATTCCGGACAATTGGTCGCCCAGTCGGAGAAGTCGGTGGTGATGACGTTGGCCTGCGTGTCCGGATGATGGAACGTCGTGTAGACCACGCCGGGCGACACCCGGTCGGTGATCAGCGCGCGCAGCGTCGTCTCGCCCGATCGGCTGGTCAGCCGGACCCAGTCGCCGTCGCGCAAACCGCGGTTCTCGGCATCGTGCGGATGGATCTCCAGCCGGTCCTCCGAGTGCCACATGCTGTTGTCGGTGCGCCTGGTCTGCGCGCCGACATTGTACTGTGACAGGATGCGGCCGGTGGTGAGCAGCAGCGGGAAGCGCGGTCCCGTCCTTTCGTCCGTCGCCACATATTCGGTCCGGATGAACTTGCCCTTGCCGCGCACGAACCCGTCAATATGCATGATCGGGGTGCCGAGCGGCGCCTTCTCGTTGCAGGGCCATTGCACGGATCCGACACGGTCGAGCAACTCGAAGGAGACGCCGGCGAAGCTCGGCGTGGTCATCGCGATCTCGTCCATGATCTCGGAGGGATGCTGATAGTTCCAGTCCAGCCCGATCGCGCGGGCAAGCTCCTGCGTCGCCTCCCAATCGGCGTAGCGCGCCTTCGGCTCAAGAACCTTGCGCACCATGTTGATGCGGCGCTCGGCGTTGGTGAAGGTGCCGTCCTTCTCCAGGAAAGTCGAGCCCGGCAGGAAGACATGCGCGTAGTTCGCCGTCTCGTTGAGGAACAGGTCGTGCACGACGACGCATTCCATCGCGGCAAGGCCGGCGGCGACATGCTTGGTGTCGGGATCGGACTGCAGAATGTCCTCGCCCTGGATGTAGATGCCCTTGAAGCTGCCGTCGACGGCGGCGTCGAGCATGTTGGGGATGCGCAGGCCGGGTTCGTCGTCCAGCTTCACGCCCCACAAGGTCTCATAGATATCGCGCACGGCTTCGCCGGAGATGTGGCGATAGCCCGGCAGTTCGTGCGGGAAGGAGCCCATGTCGCAGGAGCCCTGCACGTTGTTCTGGCCGCGCAGTGGGTTCACGCCGACGCCGGGCCGGCCGATATTGCCGGTGGCCATGGCGAGATTGGCGATTGCCATCACAGTGGTCGAGCCCTGGCTGTGTTCCGTCACGCCGAGGCCGTAATAGATCGCGCCGTTGCCGCCGGTGGCGTAGAGCCGCGCAGCGCCCCGGATCAGCTCTGGATCGACGCCGGACAATTTGCCGACGGTTTCGGGGCTGTTTTCCGGCAAGGCTACGAACGATGCCCAATCCTGGAACTCCGTCCAGTCGCAGCGTTCGCGGATGAAGGCTTCGTCGAACAGGCCCTCGGTGACGATCACATGCGCCAGCGCCGTCAGCACGGCCACATTGGTGCCGGGCTTCAGCGGCAGGTGATAATCCGCTTCGATATGGGCCGACTTGACCATCTCGGTGCGGCGCGGATCGAGCACGATCAGCTTGGCGCCCTGGCGCAGCCGCTTCTTCAGCCGCGAGGCGAACACCGGGTGAGCGGAAGCCGGATTGGCGCCGATGATGACGGCGACGTCGGTGAAGTCGACGGAATCGAAATCCTGCGTGCCGGCCGAGGTGCCATAGGTCTGGCCGAGCCCGTAGCCCGTCGGCGAATGGCAGACGCGTGCGCAGGTGTCGACATTGTTGTTGCGGAAACCCTGCCGCACCATCTTCTGGACGAGATAGGTTTCCTCGTTGGTGCAGCGCGACGAGGTGATGCCGCCGATCGCAGTGCGTCCGTACTGGTACTGGATGCGGCGGAATTCCTTGGCCGTATGGGCGATCGCCTCTTCCCAGCTCACCTCGCGCCACGGGTCGGTGACCTTTTCGCGGATCATCGGCGACAGGATGCGGTCCTTGTGGGTGGCGTAGCCATAGGCGAAACGGCCCTTGACGCAGGAATGGCCGTGGTTCGCCTTCCCCTCCTTATAGGGCATCATGCGAACGACTTCGTCACCCTTCACCTCGGCCTTGAACGAGCAGCCGACGCCGCAATAGGCGCAGGTGGTAACAGCCGAGCGCTCCGGCAGGCCCTTGGCAAGCACCGTCTTCTCGCGCAGCGCATCGGTCGGACAGGCCTGCACGCAGGCGCCGCAGGACACGCATTCCGAATCGATGAACGCCTCGTGCATCCCCGCCGAAACCCGGGATTCGAAGCCTCGTCCCTCGATGGTCAGCGCGAAGGTGCCCTGCACCTCTTCGCAGGCCCGCACGCAGCGCGAGCAGACGATGCATTGCGAGGCATCATAGGTGAAATAGGGGTTGGATTCATCGCGGGCGATGTAGTCGACCGCCAGCGAGCCATGGCCGGGCGCCACGCCACCTTCCGGCTTGACGTGGTTGCGGCCTTCGATGCCGTAGCGGTTCTCGGTCAGGCCGATCGACTTCGCCACCGCATCGAACTCGCTCGCGCCGGTTCCGGCCTGTTCGTTCCAGCCGGTCGGATGATCGGAGACGTAGAGCTCCATGACGCCGCGGCGAATGGCATCGAGCCGCTCGGTCTGCGTGCGCACGATCATGCCTTCGCCGACGGGCGTCGTGCACGATGCCGGCGTGCCGCCGCGTCCTTCGATCTCGACAAGGCAGACACGGCACGAACCGAAGGAGTCCAGCATGTCGGTGGCGCAAAGCTTCGGGATCTCGACCCCGCCTTCCATCGCGGCACGCATGATCGAGGTGCCTTCCGGCACGGTGATGCTGCGACCGTCGACGTTCAGCGTGACCTGCTTCTGCGCCTTCGATTGCGGGGTTCCGTAGTCGATCTCTTCGACGAGGGAGGGGAAGTCGGCCTTGATGTTCATCTGCCAGCTCCTATTCGGCAGCCACGCGCACGGGCGCTGGCTTGAAGTCGTCGGGGAAATGGGTAATCGAGCTCATCACGGGATAGGGCGTGAAGCCGCCCAGCGCGCAGAGCGAACCGAACTTCATCGTGTTGCAGAGGTCGGTGACCAGAGCGAGGTTCTTCTCCGGCTCGATGCCCGCGACTATTCTGTCGATGGTCTCGACACCGCGCGTCGAGCCGATGCGGCAGGGCGTGCACTTGCCGCAGCTTTCGATGGCGCAGAACTCCATGGCAAAGCGCGCCTGTTTCAGCATATCGGCGGTGTCGTCGAACACCACGATGCCGGCATGGCCGATCAGCCCGTCCTTTGCCGCGAAGGCTTCATAATCGAACGGCGTGTCGACCAGCGCGCGCGGGAAGTAGGCGCCGAGCGGCCCGCCGACCTGCACCGCCTTGACCGGTCGCCCCGTGGCCGTGCCGCCGCCGATCTCGTCGACGATCTCGCCCAGCGTCATGCCGAAAGCGGCTTCGAACAGGCCGGCATATTTGACGTTGCCGGCGATCTGGATCGGGATCGTGCCGCGCGAGCGGCCCATGCCGAAATCCTTGTAGTAGGCCGCACCCTTGTCCATGATGACAGGCACCGAGGCCAGCGAGATGACATTGTTGATCACCGTCGGCTTGCCGAACAGCCCCTTATGCGCCGGCAGCGGCGGCTTTGCGCGCACCATGCCGCGCTTGCCCTCGAGCGAATCGAGCAGCGCCGTCTCCTCCCCGCAGACATAGGCTCCGGCGCCGACCCGGATCTCCATGTCGAACGCGTAAGGTGAACCCAGCACGCTGGCGCCAAGAACGCCGGCCTTGCGGGCGACCTCGACGGCCTTGTTCATCACCGCCACCGCATGCGGATATTCCGAGCGGACATAGACAAAGCCCTTGGTCGCGCCCGTGGCTATACCGGCGATCGTCATGCCTTCGATCAGCACAAACGGATCGCCCTCCATTATCATGCGGTCGGCGAAGGTGCCTGAATCGCCTTCGTCGGCGTTGCAGACGATGTATTTGCGGTCGCCTGCGGTATCGAGCACCGTTTTCCACTTGATGCCGGTCGGGAAGCCGGCGCCGCCGCGCCCGCGCAGGCCCGATTCGGTAACCTGGGCGACGATGTCGGCAGGCGTCAGTGCCAGCGCGTTCGTCAGTCCGTTCAACCCGCCATGCTTCTTGTAGGATTCGAGCGAAAGCGGATCCGTGACGCCGCAGCGCGCGAAGGTCAGCCGCGTCTGCTTGGCGAAGAAGGGGATCTTGTCCGGTGAGCCCAGCCAGCGCTTGTGATGGCCGCCGGTGAGAAAGCCGCCGTCGAACAGGCTTTTGACGTCGGACGGCTTTACCGGCCCATAGGCGACGCGGCCGTTCGCTGTCGCAACTTCGACCATTGGTTCGAGGAAATAGGCGCCGCGCGACCCGTTGCGCACGATCTTGGCTTCGATGCCGCGCTCGGCGAGTTCGCCGGCGATCGCCTTGGCGACCTTTTCGGCGCCAAGCGCCAGCGCACCGGAATCGCCGGGAATGTAGATGCGCGGGATCATGAGCGCACCTCTGCAACGATCTCGTCGAGCTTCTCGTCATTGAGCCGCCCGATCACCTCGCCATCCAGCATAGCGGCGGGCGAACAGGCGCACAGGCCGAGACAATAGACCGGCTCCAGCGTTACCGAACCGTCGCGGGTCGTCTCATGGAAGCCGATGCCCAGCAATTGCTTCAGCTTGGCGGCGATGGCGTCCGAACCCATCGACTGGCAGGATTCCGCCTGGCAGAGCTTCAGCACATGCCGGCCTGCCGGGTGGCTGCGGTAATCATGATAGAAGCTGACGACGCCGTGCACCTCGGCCCTGGAAATGTTCAGCGCCTCGGCGATGACCGGCAGCGCATCCTTGGGCACATGGCCGAACTCTTCCTGGATGCCGTGAAGGATCGGCAGCAACGGGCCTTCGAGGCCCTTCATCTCCTGGATGATCGCGACCGTGCGCGACGTGATCTCGGTACTTGCAGGCTGCATTGTCATGCAGCGCCCTCCCTATCGTAGCGACCCATACATATCGGCCAGAAGCATCAAGCTGTTTTGGAACAACGACATGCGCGTGCCGCTTTATCGCTAAGTGCTTAAGAAACCAGAGAAAACCTCTGAAATCAATAAAGCGGTTTCGTTGTACGATAGAAATTTTCTATCGTTCCGTTCGGCTAACTCTGTCTAGCGGAACGGTTTGCGTGGAAATCGTCCGCCAGCGCCATTGCCTCGTCCAGCAGCGCCGAGACCAAAGGTGTGTGCGGTTCGCGCGGTGTCGCCACCAGGCCGACCGTGTGGCTGGCATCCGGCTCGACAATCGGAATGGCCCGGATCGGCTCGGAAAAGCCGAATGTTTCCGCAAGGTTGAGCGGCATGATCGACGACCATTTGCCGGTGCGGATGTGCGAAAACAGCACGATCATCGAATTGGATTCCAGCGTCGGTCGCACCTGCACGCCGGCTTCGGCCAGATGCTGATCGATGATGCGACGGTTCTGCATGTCTGGCGTCAACAGGCACAGCGGCAGGCTTGAGAGCTCTGCCCATGTCACTTTGTCGCGGTCGGAATAGGGATTTCCCATCGCGGTGATCAGTTGGTAGCGCTCGTCATAGAGCGGCACGCTGGTCACCCGCCCCAGCGGCTCGTTGTCGAGATAGGTGATGCCGGCATCGATGTCGAAATTGCCGAGCAGCGACAGCACCTCGATCGAGGTCCGCGACAGCACCGAAAAGGTGACGCCTGGATGCTTTTCGCGAAACGGCGTCGTCAGCCGCGGCAGCATGGCGAGCGCCGTCGGAATGGCGGCGATGCGGATACGGCCCGAAAGTCCGTGGCGCGCCGCGCGCATTTCCTCGCGCATGGTCCTGGTGTCGCCGACGATGCGGCGTGCCCACACCAGCACCTGTTTTCCCTCCGGCGTCAGCCCCTGGAAGCGTGAGCCGCGCAGGACCAGCATGACGCCAAGCTGGCCCTCCAACTGCTTGATGCCGGCCGAGAGCGTCGGCTGGGTGACGCCGCATACCTCCGCCGCCCGGCCGAAATGCTCCTCCCTGGCGAGCGCGATGAAGAATTCCAGCTTGTCGATCATGCGATCTTTCCGGTGGTTCGCTGCAAGGTCGGGGAAATCGCGCCTCACCGCAAGCGCGATGCACAATTGCCCTGCATCCACACCTTTAAGCCGGCTACCTGTTTCCCGCGGCGCGATGCGGCGCTATGTGGATGAAACTGGGAGATCGACCATGCTGGGCTGGTTCCGCAAGCTTTTGCCGCGCGAAGATCGCTTCTTCGACCTGTTCGAACGACATTCGCGCACCGTGGTCGGCGGCGCCGAGGCGCTGGAGCAGCTTCTCCAGGGCAGGGATATCGACCTCTGGTGCCAGAAAATCGTCGATCTCGAAGATGAGGCCGACCACATCACCGCGGAAGTCCTGCTGGCGGTGCGGCGCTCCTTCATCACGCCTTTCGATCGCGGCGACATCAAGGACCTGATCCAGTCGATGGATGATGCCATCGACATGATGCACAAGACGGTCAAGACGGTGAAGCTGTTCGAGCGCAAGGAATTCGATCCGCTGATGCAGGAAATGGGTGGCGTCATCGTCGCCGCCGCCAAGCTGGTGGCCGAGGCGATCCCGCTGCTCAACAAGGTCGCGACGCACACGGTGCGCCTCAACGCCATCGCCGAAGAGGTGATGCGCGTCGAAAGCCGGGCCGACGACCTGCACGAGCAAGGGCTGAAGGATCTCTTCAGGAAGCACGGCAGCAGCGATCCGATGGCGTACATGATCGGCAGCGAGATTTATGGCCAACTGGAAAAAGTGGTCGACCGCTTCGAGGACGTCGCCAACGAGATCAGCGGCATCGTCATTGAGAATGTCTAGGTGATGGAAGCCACCATTGCCTTTCCCGTGCTGGTCGGCCTCGTCGGCGTCGCGCTGTTCTTCGACTTTCTCAACGGCTTGCACGATGCCGCCAACTCCATTGCCACCATCGTCTCCACCCGCGTGCTAAGGCCGCAATACGCGGTATTGTGGGCGGCTTTCTTCAACTTCATCGCCTTCATGTTCTTCGGCCTCCACGTCGCCGAGACAGTGGGCAAGGGTATCGTCGATGTCAGCATCGTCACCCCGGCGGTCATCTTCTCGGCGCTCGTCGGCGCCATAGTCTGGAACATCGTCACCTGGATCGCCGGCATCCCGTCGAGCAGCTCGCATGCGTTGATCGGCGGCCTGGTAGGTGCCGGTGTGGCAAAGGCAGGCGTGGGCGCCATCGTCTGGACAGGGCTTGGCAAGACGGTTGCGGCAATCGTCCTGTCGCCAGCGACCGGCTTTATCCTGGCGCTCATCCTGATTTTCGTCGTCTCGTGGCTCTTCGTGCGCCAGACGCCCTTTGCGGTCGACAGTACCTTCCGCGTCATGCAGTTCTTTTCCGCCTCGCTCTATTCGCTCGGGCACGGTGGCAATGACGCGCAGAAGACCATGGGCATCATTGCCGTGCTGCTCTATTCGCAAGGCATGCTCGGCGCGACTTTCCATGTACCGCTCTGGGTTGTCCTCACCTGTCAGGCGGCACTGGCGCTCGGCACCCTGTTCGGCGGCTGGCGCATCGTCCACACCATGGGCTCGAAGATCACGCGGCTGAACCCGATGCAGGGTTTTTGCGCCGAGACCGGCGGGGCGATCACCCTGTTTGCCGCGACCTGGCTCGGCATTCCCGTGTCGACCACGCACACCATCACTGGCGCCATCATCGGCGTCGGCGCCGCCCGCCGCGTCTCGGCCGTGCGCTGGGGCATTGCCGGCAACATCGTCATTGCCTGGATCGTCACCTTGCCGGCCACCGCTTTGATTTCGGCGCTCACCTACCTGGCGGTTGGCCTGGCGAGGTGACGTAAAGAAATCTACCTGTCCACAAGGTTCAGGATGTTGCCGTCCGGGTCCTTGAACCAGGCGACCTTCATTCCGTAACCGACGTGGAGATCGCCCTCCAGCGTCAAGCCCGGCATCTGATAGTGCTCGAAGGCGACGCCCTTCGTCTTCAGTTCCTTGACGATGTTGCCGATCTCGTCGCCAACCATCCAGGTTACCGCTGTCGCCTTGTTGGTTCCGGCAAATTGAGAATGATAGACGTTGAGGGTGGTATCGCCGCTTTTGTAGACGATCAGTTCGCCGCCCTCATCGTGCACCTGTTTCAGGCCAAGCGTTCCCTCATAGAAAGCCTTGGCTTTCGCGAGATCCTTCACCGCGAGATTGGCCGTTGCATTGCTGTTTGCGAGCATGATGGTCTCCTTTCCTGGTTGTCGACCCCGTGCTGGTCACCGAAATAGGTCGCCGCGATCGTTTGACGACTGTCGCTCGACCTGATTGTTGGCCGCATCGGCGCTCGATTATCTGGAAGACGTTTGGCGCGGATGAAATCCGACAGGACCCGCCGCTTTTCCAGGCACGCCAAGGCAGCCATTGCTCCACGGCTTGGTTCTGTCCGGAAACTGCATTATCTCAGGTGCAAGCTGCATCTCAGGCGCAAGCTGCGTAAGGAAAAACTGCCATGTCCGTCACCAAGGAAATCGTCACCGAGCGTCTGAAGACGGTCAACGGGCCGGATTTCACCGGCAACATCGTCGACCTCGGCATGGTTTCGGAGATTTTCATCGCCGACGGGAAGGTCTTCTTCTCGATTACCGTTCCCGCCGCTCGTGCCCAGGAAATGGAGCCGCTGCGCGCCGCCGCCGAGCGCGTCGTCAAGACAATCCCCGGGGTCGCCGGCGCGGTCGTCGCGCTGACGGCCGAGAAGAGGGGCGGCGGCATGGAGGCGCCGGTTCCGTCGCGCCCCGCACCCAGGCCCGTTCCGCCGGCTGCGCCCGCTGCCGCCGCGCCGCGTGCGG